>DAOTTI010000188.1:0-36930 GCA_034437795.1 Chloroflexota bacterium
GGCGGCGCGCTGGGCGCCTGGGGCGCCAGCACGCCCCGCCTGCTCGGCGCCGCCATCGTCGGGGTGGGCATGGTGCCCCGCGGGGAGGTAGGGCTGATTGTGGCCGGGATCGGCCGGTCCCGCGGGGTGATCCCCGACGACATCTTCTCGGCGGTGGTGATTATGAGTATCGCCACCACGCTGGTGGCGCCGCCCCTGCTGACGTGGCTCTATCGCCGGCGGCTCGCCGCTGGCCGGCTGGCGCCGGCGGTGGAGCGCCCGGGGCCGCCGACGCCCACGCCAGAGACGGCACGAGTAGCGAGTAGCGAGTAGCGGGTAGCGGGTAGCGAGTAGCGAGTAGCGGGTAGCGGGTAGCGAGTAGCGAGTAGCGGGTAGCGGGTAGCGGGTAGCGAGTAGCGGGTAGCGGGTAGCGAGTAGCGAGTAGCGAGTAGCGGGTAGCGAGTAGCGGGTAGCGAGTAGCGGGTAGCGAGTAGCGAGTAGCGAGTAGCGAGCGGCGAGTAGCGAGTGGCGAGTGGTGAGCCCTCGCCCCCTTCGGTCGCGGCTTAGCCGCCTGTCCCGCGCTCGGGGTACGGCGCTTAGGCGCCGGTGGCCAGCCGCAGCAGACGGTCCTGCTCCTCAGGGGTCAGGAAGGGCAGCAGACGCTCTCTTACCTCCCCCGGCGAGGCGCCTTCGTGAATGGCCAGGATGCCGGCCTCGACCATCCGGCGCACCGGTTCATTTGTCCCCTGGTTGGCCGTTGCCTCCGTCACCTGTCGGCCCAGGGCCGCCTTGACCTCCTCCAGCGGCCGCCCCTCGGCCACCAGGCGCAGACCATCACGCAGCTCGGCATTGTCGGCGTGCTCGGCGTCCTCCATGAGCGAGGCGCGGCCGCGGTCGCGCGCCTTGCGAGCGAGCTGTACGAGGGTAATGACGGCCTCTACCGGATCGTTGGGCATGCGTGCCATGGCCTTCGTCTCCTTCCACCTGCTATTGGCTCACCTGGCCGCCTTCTCACCGCTTCTCATCACTTGCTTGCCAGTCGCCGGCGATCCGCTCCCTCTCCTGAAGGGAGAACTCGTCGCCGGAGAGGGATCTGGGCTCGCCTCTGAAGGCCCGCTGGGCGCCGGTATGGGCGTCTCATGGCGTAACCTGCGGCTCCTTTCGCCCGTCCGTTGACGTGCCGGCAACTCGCGTGCCGCGTGACGTTAGGCCCGCGCCGGCGGGCGGGGCGACGCGCCGCGAGACCTCAGCCTTCAGGCGCTGCCAGTTCTCCTCGATGTAGTCGGTGGCCGGACGTCCGGCCAGGCTCCAGGGCAGGCTTCTAGCGTTGAGGCCGCAGAAGTGGGCACCGCAGCGCCCCAGGTACGGCAGATGCGGCGGGAACGGCGAGCAGATGGTGACCTCTTCGACGGTCACGACCAGAGGCTTGAGAAAACGACGCAGCGTCGCCGTCTGCAGGCCCTGCTCGTCCAGCTCGGACGTCATCAGCACCGGGTGCTCGCGCAAGACTGCGGTCAGGGCGGCTTCGTAGTCGAACCCCGGGGGCAGGCCACGGATCCCGCCGTTACGCGGCTCCGGCCCGCACAGGGCTGCGAATTGCCCGAAGCAGGCTACCACGTCCTCCGCCACCACGCAGGTCTGCGGGTCAGCGGCGACGAGCCACTGGCGGATCGCCGCCGGGGCGTCCCACAGAATGCAGTCGTTGTCCAGCGAGAGTTCGAAGCGATCTGGAAAGAACTGGAGGGGGGCGAACTTCCAGGCCACGCCTTCGGCCATGCCGGCCTCGAGGTGGGGCCTGAGAAAGGCGGGGATCTCGTTCGTGGCGTCATGCCAGATGACACCCTCCGGGAGCGGGCCGGTGCGCTCGCGGGCGCGCGCCAGGGGCATGGTGTTGACGCACACGGCATAGGCGGCGTCAGGGCCGAAGACCTTCCACGCCCCCCAGATTGACAGGCGGAGCGCCTCATAACCGCGCTCGCTGACGTCCCCGATCGTCCAGCGAACCCCAAGCCTCCGTGCGGCTTCCATGGTCTTCGCGTCCTCCTTAACCCTCTCCGACAGGGAGAGGGAACTCCTCGCTGGCTGTGAATGGTGCAGGTTAGGGGCGCCAGAGGCGCCGGCGATAGGTGGGCGCGTCGCGCGCCCCCCACAGGTACTTGTATGGCTCGCGCCCCCGCAGGAAGTCGAATGCAGCGGCGCCCTCGCGGACGGCCTGCTCGATCGCATGGCCGACGATGAGCGTGCCGGGACTGAGGTGGGCCAGCGCTGGGTCAAAGCCGCTGAGGTAGTAGTACGCTCGCCCGCCCGAGTCAGACCGGTCGAGGTCAGCCAGGCCGTAGTAGCAGGCCGCCAGCCGGTCTCCCACCCAGAGGCGGTAGAGGCGGAGCACGCCCAGCGCCTCCAGCGCGGGCAGCGCCTCACGGTGGGCCCGCTGGACGGCGTCGTCTGCCAGCACGCCCGGCAGCCCCTTACTGGCCCATCGTGCACTGTGCAGGCGCAGCAGGGCGTCGAAGCACGTCGCCACGTCCGCGCCGCGCGCCGCCTCGATCCGGACCGGTCCCGCCCGCTCCGCGCGGCGCCGGTAGTAGCGCAGGTTGTGCAGCATGCGCGCGGGCACGCACGCCTCCAGCCCTTCCAGGGATGGCGGGAGCGCGAGCGTGGGGCATGGCTCCTGCTCGGTGAGCTCATCCTGCCAGCCGGCCGGCGCCGGCGCCCAGCACAGGGCCGATGCCGGCTGGAGCTGCTGGAGGTTGCAGACGTCCCAGCGGTGGCGCGCGCCGTCCAGGTGGGCGAAGACCGCTACGGCGCCGGTGCGCTCGTAGCCCGGCGCGAAGAGCGCATCCAGGTAATCGGTGGTGGCGATGCCGATCAGGAAGACCTCGAGCCGGGACGCCCCCGGGCGCCTGTAGCGGTAGAGGGGCGCCAGTCCGGCCAGGCGCCCGCGGTGGCGCAGGGCCAGCACCCACAGGTCGCCCTGGCCAAGGTGCCGCCACCAGGGGATGAGCCAGGCCGGCGACTGAAAGGGGGTAGCGGCAGGGCACTGGCGCCACAGCGCCAGCCACTCTGGCTCCAGCGCCTCCAGCTCCGCGGTGGTGGTGATCACCTCCACGTCCAGGGCGGCGTCAACGGCAGCGAACGGGCGGGCGGCCGGCGCGCTCATGCCGCTTGCCGGCGCCCGCGCCTGGCCAGCCATTGATACACCTCCAGGTACTGGTTCACCATGCGCTCCACGGAGAACCGGCATCTCGCCGTCTCGCGGCACACGTCCGGATCGAGGTCCGCGGCGGCCGCGATGGCGCCGGCCATCTCCTGCTCGTCGTGGACCAGAAAGCCGGTCTTGCCATGCTCCACGATCTCCGGCAGGGCGCCGGCGGGGAAGGCCACCACCGGCGTGCCGCACGCCAGCGCTTCCATCGCCACGAGGGAGCTGGTCTCGGGAGCCAGGCTCGGCACCAGCAGGCAGCGCGCGGCGGTGAGCAGGCGGCGCTTGCGCGCGAACCCGATGGGGCCGATGAAGCGGCGCTGCCGGTCCAGCCGCGGCAGGATCTCCTGGCGAAAGTAGGCCTCGTGCCACGGATAGCGGAAGACCTCGCCGGCCAGGAGCATCGGCACGCTGGCCCGCTTGGCTGCGTCCAGCGCAAGGTGGAAGCCCTTCTCGGGGCAGATCCGTCCCAGCGCGATGGCGAAGCCCCGCTTGGCGTGGCGGGCGGTGAGCGCCCCGACGGGCACGCCGTTCTCGATCTCCGGCAGCAGCGGGGCGTCCGGCGGGCAAGCGCGGCGCTGGGCGGCCGAGACACAGACCAGGTACGTCTCCGGTCGCGCCGGGCGCAGGGCTGCCGGCGCGTACCATCCCGGCGGCAGGTGGAGCGTGACCAGCGCCGGTGCGCCGGGCGGGGGTAGGTACTGATCGAAGTCGAGGCCGTGGAGGTGGATCACGTCCACCGGCCAGCTAGCCAGCGCCTCCTCGATCCGCCGGCGGTGCTCCGCCTGCACCCACCGGCGCACGTCGTCGGTCAGCTCCCCGCGGGGAACGGGAGTGGGCACCAGCGTACCGGCGGAGACGGACCCTTCACAGGCCACGACGATGGACCGGTGGCCGGCCTGCACCAGCGCGGCGTCCAGGCAAGCCAGCACCTGCTCCGCCCCTCCTACGGCGTCGGGGCCAGCAGGCGCTAATGGATAGGCAACGTTGAGCACGGTCAGGGTCATCGTCTGTACGTCGTCGGACACTGAGATGGGACTGCCATCGGAGCTCTCCAGGGCTGCCATGCCAG
Source organism: Chloroflexota bacterium (assembly GCA_034437795.1). Lineage (GTDB taxonomy): Bacteria > Chloroflexota > UBA11872 > UBA12225 > UBA12225 > DAOTTI01. Next base: position 4,254 of record DAOTTI010000188.1, read on the forward strand.
ACGCTTGATCTTGGACGCGAGGCGTCGGGCCGGGCACCGCGTGGACGCCAGTCAAGTCACAAGGGACCAGAAATACCGAGGGCGTCCTGCGCCTGGCGGGCCAGGGCGATGAAGCGCCGGCCGGACATGCCCCACGGGAAGCACTCGTAGAAGAGCTGTCCTTCGTGGGGCGGACGCGTGAAGTCGTACGAAGGCGCCAGCCGGAAGCGCTCCACCTCCACCGAAAAGTAGCGCAGCGTCTCCTGCTGGGTGACGTAGCGAGCCAGCAGGCGGCGCTTGAACGCGCGGTCTGGCTCCGCCAGCGGGATCACGCGTGGGGCGTGAGCCCCATCGTCTGCGCCGGGAGGGCAGGGCAGAAACTCGCCGACAACGATCCCCGCCGGCCCGTTGTGATAGGACGCCATCTCCACCAGGACGGGGGCGGCTAGACCCTGCTCCTTCAGCAGGCGGATGGCGGCGTGGGTCGCAAACGCCGTGGCGTCGTGATCGGGGTGGCCCCCTTCGTACGGATGCGTGATCACCACCTCCGGCCGCACCGTGCCAAGCCGATCGGCCAGGGCGCGCGCCAGGTCCACCAGATGCAGGGACGCCTCCTGGTCGACGCAACCAAGCTGAAGGCACTGCTGCGGGGAGATGCCCGCCAGCGCCAGCGCCGCCTCGCACTCGCGACGGCGCGCGTGCGCATAGGCGCGGCGAGTGGCGCATCCCGCGGCAAGCGCGTCCCGCAGGTCACGGGGCGCGCCATCCGTGATGTGCACGATGAGCAGCGACTGGCGCAAGCGCCGCAGGCGCCCGCCGGCGCCAACGACCTCGTCGTCCGGATGGGCGGCAATGATCACAGCCGCCGGCGCCGGTCGCGGATCGTCCGCCGGCGCGCAGAGCCGGTCCAGGACGTCGGCCACGCCAGGCGCCCCACCGCCGAAAGTGGCGGAGGCCGGCCACGTCGCTGGTTCTCCTATCGGCCTTGCCATGGGTCTCACCGTCCGTCTGGTCCTGTGCCAGATGCGAAGCCCTCACCCTACCCCGCTCCCTTTGGGGGAGGGAACTTCCCGCCCTCCCAAAGGGAACGGGAACGTCTCGCCACCTACTCGCTCCTCGCTCCTCGGCCCTCGCTCCTCGGCCCTCGCTCCTCGCTACTCCCAATGGTTGCCGTCGCCGCCAGCGCGGGGCGGCGCTCGGTGCTGGCATAGCGCTGCACCATCGCGGCGCAGAAGCGGGCAAAGTCCTCGGCGCGCCGCGGCGGGCTGGTGTAGTGCGGCTGCACGCCCAGGTGCTCCGGAGTGAAGCAGAAGGTGACCGTCACCTGAAACTCCGCCAGGGCGCTCATCTGCCGGTCAAACCACGCCAGCGCCCCCGGTCGGAAGCTATCGGCCCAGCTCAAGCCGGTACGCACGTAGCGCACGCCCAGCCGGCGCAGCCAGCACACAGCATCATCAAGGCGATGGTCCTGGTAGTGAAACCACTGGCAGATGCCGATGGCTGGGGTGAGGCGGGGAAAGATGGCCAGCGCCCGCTTGGGCCGCCCGTCCTCACGCAGCAGGCCCATGTGGAAGTGGCGGTAGTAGGATGAGCCTTCCGCTTCCTTGTGGCGGGTGGTGGCCTCCCAGCAGCGCGGCAGGTCGAACAGGCTGTACCAGTGCACTCGCTCGACGCGGCCGGCGAGCAGCTCCGCCGTGCGCAGCAGCCCGAACTCCTGCACCTCCTCCGCGCCGAAGCTGGAGACGCCCACCTCAGAGACCCACACCGGCAGGCCGGCCGTAGCCTCGATCTCCCGGATCTTCTCCGGCCACTCGTGGATGCTCCAGTGGTTCCAGTCCAGCGGGAAGCCGTGCACCGCCACCACGTCCAGGTGGTCAAGCACACCGTGCGCCCGCATCAGGCGGATGAAGTCCGGATCGATCGGAGAGATCCCGCCGAGCACGCGCCGCAGGCGAGGGTTCGCCGCGGCCACGGCGTCCGCAGCCAGCTTGACCATGCCCCCGAAGGCGCGCCACTCCGGATCGATCTCGAAGGCCCAGTGCGACTTGTTGTTGGGCTCGTTCCAGAACATCACCGCCTCGATCATTGAGACCCTCTCGCCTGCACCGCCAGCACGTAATTCCCTCCTTAACAGGCGCTCTTGAACAGACGCTCTTGCTTCTGCCGGATCAACAGAGCTCCCCACCCAGATCGGCACCGGCAGCACGTCGCTGCTCCTCCGCCTGGCACTGGCGCTCCGGCCCGCCTGCGCCTGGCACCGGCGCTCCGGCCCGCCTGCGCCTGGCACCGGCGTTAGCTCGCCTCCGGCAGCGCCGTCCGTGGCCCGCGTCGCGTCTCCGGCCGCCTCGTGCGGCGCTCCACCGAAGTGGCAGCGCTCACGTGGCTCACGGTGCTCACGTGCGCGGGGCGGATGAGCCCGTTCGGGGCACGGCGTATCCCCTGAGCCGGGCCGTCGCGGCCGGCGGCGCCGGCCATGGCGGGCGACTGCGCGCTGAGCAGCCGGATGGCCTCGCGATAGCCATGGAGCGTCCCCACATCAACGTAGGCGCGCCCGGCGGGCACGCCCCAGGCGCAGCCGCCCTGCGCGAGGTAGGCGTTCACCAGCGTGCCAACGTACTCGTCGGACCGGTCGCGCTCGCACCACAGCCGATAGAGCTGGTGGAAGACGGCGCCTGGCATCTTGAACGCCCCCCAGATCCAGGACGACCGGGCCCCGGCCTGCTTGACCTGGATCTCCAGCACGCGGCCGTGGTCATCCATGACCACGGCGTCAAACAGCTCGGGGCGCTCCACGGGGAAGAGCAAGAGGGAGAACTCGCGGTCACTCAGGTGGCGCAGCGCGTCTTCCGGGAACCAAACAGTGTCAGGGAGGCCGATGACCACGGGCTCGTCGGGGTGCACCAGCGGGACGGCGCGGAAGATGGCATCGCAGAGACCGGCCGGCCGGGGCTGGACGACGTAGCAGACGGCGGCCGGCCCTACGGCAGCGCTGTAATAGGCCAGGATGTCCGACTTGGCCGGACCGATCACGAAGCAGAGCTTGGTCACGCCGCCGATGAGCATGCGCTCGACCAGGTATTCGCTGACGGCGCGCGGCCGCTCGGTGTCGCCGTCGAGCCGGCTGCCGACCGGCAGGAGCTCCTTGGAGAAGGCCAGTGGCTGGATGCGGCTGCCCATGCCCGCCGCCGGGATGATGCCCCACATGCGACCCTCGCTACGCCTGCCTCGCCGGCGCCGGCTCCAGGCCCCCTGCCGGCCGCAAGCCAGCGGCCACGGTGTCGCCGGAGGGCCAAGCCGCCTCCAGGATCTCCTCCAGCTCACGTGCGCGCCGGTCCACCGTGTGCTCGTCCAGCGTCCGTTCCCGTGCCGCCCGCGCAATGCGGGCCAACTGAGCGTCGCTCAGGTGGATGGCGTCAATCACGTCGTCGGTAGTCCGGGCGATGAGGATCTCCTGGCCCGGCCGAAAGAAGCGATCGAGCCCTTCCCACCAGTCGCTCACCAGGGGCGCGCCACAGGCGGCGGCCTCGAACAGCCGGCCCGACGGACAGTAGCCCATCTCCACCATGGCGCGGCGGGTCACGTTGAGCGCCAGCCTGGACGAGCAGAAGAAGGCGGGATGCTCCGAGGGCGGGACGTGCCGGATCAGGCGGACGTTGCCGGCCCAGGAGAGGTCCTGGGGGTACAAGGCGCCGCCGATCAGGAAGCGGCGCTGTGGCAGCCGGCGCGCTGGCTCGAGGAGGAAGGCTGCGAGCGCCGGCTGCCGGTCGGGGGCGTAGGTGCCCAGGTAGGCGAGGTCGGCTCGATACGCTTCCACGGGAGGCACGGGGGAGTGCGCCTCAGGGTCCACGCTGCCGTAGAGCGGGGCCACGCGGCGCGCTCCGAGGCGCGACTGCAGCTCCTCCAGTGCGCGGCCGCCGGTGAAGCTGAGGACGAGGTCAAAATCACGCAGCCCCCGTGGACCGAGATACTCGACCGGCTGGCCGGCTTGCAGACGGGCCAGGGTGACGGGTGCGTCCAGATCATAGAAGGCGCGCAGGGACACTGGCGATGCCAGCACCAGCTCAGTGGCCGCGACGCCGTCGGGGCAGTAGGACGTGACCATGCCCACGTCCGCATCCGCTAGCTGCCGGCGCGCCGGCCCCACGATCTCCTCCCATTCGGAATAGAGGTAGAGCCGGCCGCTCGGGAGGTCATGCAGGTCACGGTGGGCAGCGTAATAGGGCACGTCGCGCTCGAAGAACACCACCTGGCGCCCGCGACGGGCCAGCGCCTTGCAGAGCCCGCGCCACAGGGTGGCGTGGCCGTTCCCCCAGGATGAGCTGACCGTAAGCCCGAAGATGACCAGTTTCATGCGCTACGGCGTCACGGCCGGCCGCAGGCCGGCGTTCCCTGCCCCGAGGGCATCTGCTCCCCTGAGGCAGACGCAGAACCGCCTGCAAGAGGCGTGCCAGGTACTCAGGATCCGGCCCTGCGCGCTCGGCGCCCCGCCAGGGTAAGGCCGCGCCAGCCGCCGACGCCCCCAGTCGAGACAGTCCCCGTGCGGGGAGAGCTGCCCCGCCGCCGCGGGTAGCAGCGGCACGGCTCTGGTGACCGAGCCGATCGGCCGGCCGGAGCCGGACCGCTCTAGTCTTGATGCTTCACCTAAAGAGCCCTCACCAGCGGTGCCCTCACCCTGGCCCTCTCCCCCTGGGAGAGGGAACCAATCGCCGGCCGTGAAGGGTCCGGACAAGCGGCCGGCGCGGGGGGCGTCCACATGGCGGGACGTGCACCGGGGCCGTGCGCCGCAGGCGGCATCAACTCTGGATGGCACGTGACTTGCCCGTATTCGGGTAGCGCTCGCCCGGCCGCAGGGGCCGCCCGATCATCGCGCCCTGGACCGGCCGGGATGGTAGCCAGACGCGCTCCGAGGAGCAGCGACGGGCTGGAGCGGGACCGGCGGAGACGGCGATGGCAAGGACGGCAGGCGGAGGACTGGCCCAGACGGCAATCCGTGAAACGGAGTCGCATACCCCGCAGGAGTTTCGCCGGCGCGTCCGCCATCTGGCCACCGCCTACGTGGCGCTGTTCGTCGCGTCCAGCGCGGGGATGGCCCTTCTGGTCTGGCAGGCGCAGCTTTACGTCGCGCTGGCCCAGCGCTCCAACGTGGAAACGCTCGTCCTGGCCTTTCTCTTCGTGTTCTTTGGGTACGTCGCCTTCCTCAGCGCTCCGGGGGTAGTGGGGGCGGCGCGCATCGGCTATTACGCGCTGCTGGTCCGGCTGGGCAGGGATCCGGTGGCGGTGGAGCGCCAGAAGGCGCGCGCCCTGGGCCAGCGGGGACGAAACCCGCCGGCGATCGCCCTCAACCTGATCCTGGAGAAGGAGGGCTGCCGCGGCCAGCCATTCACGCTGGAGGTGGCCGATGAGGCGGGGCCAGCCGGCAAGCTGGAAGTCGACGGCGCGCAGGTCACGCACACTGAGGCCTTCAAAGACGGCTCGAATAGCCTGATGGCCTTCTTCGTGCACCAGGTGAACGAGGTGCTCCAGGAGCGGGGCGAGCCGGCGAACCTCGACATCGTCACCTGGCGCAAGATCGATGATGAGGCGACGGAGCAGCATCTCAGTCTGGTGCGCTTTGCCCGCAACCTGGAGCGGCGACTGGACGCCGAGGAGCTGTGGCCGAAGCTCTGGCTGACGGACGCCGACTGCCGCGAGCTGGAGCGTCGGCTGGCCCAGATCTGTCCCGCGCTCCGCAACGAGGCCTTCCTGCCGGACTGGGAGTACGAAGGGCAGCACCAGGTACCGCTGATCCCCGAGCCCCTGGGGTTGGTCAGATTGCAGCGGCGCGAACGGCGCGTGGACCCCGTGGCCTCGATGGGTTGCGCCGTGCTGGTGGTCGGCGCCTCGCTGCTGGCGCTGCTCCTGTTCGTGCTCTCGCCACCGTGGGTGCCGGGCAAATAGGGCCCGGGGAGCGTACGAGGTGAGCGCACCCCGCGCCGCACCGAGGGATGCAGGGGCAGGCGGAGCACCCGGGGGCACCCGAGGGCGCACAGAGACGTGCCGGCGCGATGGTCCCGCACCGGCGGGCGCCATATATGGCTGTGATGGCTGTGAAGGGAGCAGGCGATGAAGGGCCGCATCCTGGCCACGCTGGCCGCCACCATAGCGGCCGTGGCGCTATGGGTGGTGAACTGCTCGGGGCCGGCCCCCGTCGTCACCGGCGTACGGGTGGATGAGCCGGTGGGACAGGGCACTCCCTACCGTATCGAGGCGACCATCCACAATCGGGGGGTCGGCCATGGGCAGGTGAGCGTGAGCGTGCGCCTGCGTGACCGCGCCTCCGGCTGGATCGTCGAGAAGGAGGAGCAGGTGACGCTCGACCGAGGGGAGACGGCCGTCATCGTGGCCGAGCTCCAGGCGCCTCCCGGCCAGTACGCGCCAGAGGTGAGCGCGGTCTACCCACCGCGGTAGGTCACCCTAGCGCCGCGAAGATGCGGTGGAGGAGGGACCTCGCCCCTTCTGGCCCCCCGCTCCGATGCGGGGACGCGGGGACACGGAGACGCGCAGGGGGGACGACGCCCAACGGCGAGAGGGTGTGTCCGCGGGGGCCCGGCTTCCTGGAGATCGCCCTGGCTGGCCGCAGTGACCTGCGCGAGGCGGGCCGGATTGGTCGAGCATGCCCCACCTGGGGGGCACTGACACGTTTTCTTAGCGAACCCGTTGTACCGTTTGCCTGAAGAAAAACGGCCCACGCCAGGAGTATGGTCCCCCGCCGCGGAATTATACTTTAGGTGGAAGCACGCAGACTTTCTGTATGGCTGCCGCGCAAGAAAGCTGTCTTCGCCATCGCACTCCATAGCATCCAAGAGGGTCCTACGGACGTATTCCTAACGACAGGCAGAGCGCTACGACAGGCAAGGCTCTAGTAATGGAAAGGCGGCGCTCGGGCGTCGCATAGGCCGCCAGCGCATGAGAGAGCATGCGCGCGGCACGCACCCGGCACCGATTGATGCTCGATGACCTCACTGACTGCTCCACCCACTGTCCGTGCTCCAGCTAGGCCTCACGCTCCCACGACGCGCCCGGCGCTACTCACGCCACCCCTGGCCGACGAGCGGGCCGAGCAGGTGGTCACCGCCATGCGCGATCTGGCCGAGACGCGCCGGATCGTCACTGTGGGGTTTAGCCAGCCGCGCACGGTCGGCCTGTTTTCGTACGAAGAAGGGCCGCTGCAGGAGCACGAGTTCGACCTCGACACGCTCTATACGGGGATTTCGGCTGGCACGGAGCTGACGCAGTTCCGGGGCTCGAACCCGTACCTGCACGGTCGCTGGGACGAATCGTTGAAGCTGTTCATCCACGCAGCCGGCAGTGCAGAGGTCACCAGCCAGACCTATCCGCTGCGGTGCACCGGCTACATGGAGGTAGGGCGCGTCGTCGCGTCCCGCACACCGTCCGTTCGTGAGGGCGAGATCATCTGCATGGCCTACGGCCACAAGAGCGGCCACCGTGTCGATGCGCGGCGGGACTTCTTCATTCCGCTGCCGCCGGAGATCGACCCGCTGCTGGGCATCTACGTCGCGCAGATGGGGCCCATCTGCGCCAACGGCATCCTGCACGCCGACGAAGACGCGCTGGGGCAGCACGTCACGCGCCTGGGGGAGGGGCTGCGCGGCCAGCACGTGGCCGTCTTCGGCGCCGGCGTGGTGGGCCTGTTCACTGCTCTGATGGCGCGGTGGGCCGGCGCCGCCGAGGTCGCGGTGGTCGACCGTGCCCCCGACCGGCTGGCCCTGGCGGAGCGCCTGGGGCTGGTGCCCGTGAGCACCGTCGACGGCGACGCTGCCGTCCGGCTCAAGCAGCGGTGGTACAGCGGCGTCGATGGCGAGCGGGGGGCCGACTTCGCCTTCCAGTGCAGCGGGTCCGACTTCCTGCTCAACCTGGCGCTCAGCAGCCTGCGCCCGCAGGGGACGGTGATCGACCTCGGGTTCTACCAGGGCGGCGCGCCGAACGTCCTGTTCGGCGAGGCCTTCCACCACAACGGCCTGCGCCACATCTGCGCGCAGATCCGGCGCGTGCCGCGCCGGCTGGCGGCGACCTGGGACCGGCGCCGGCTGTCGCTGGAGACGATCCGATTCCTGCGGGACTGCGGCGCCGCGGTGCGCGACCACCTCATCACGCACGTGGTGCCGTTCAGCCAGGCGCAGGAGATCTACGACGCGCTTGACGCCGGCCAGCCTAACCTGATCCAGGCCGTGCTGTACCCCGACGTCTAAGCTGGATCCTTCACGAGCGGCGCCCTCACCCTAGCTCTCTCCCTGTGGGAGAGGGACCTCAGGTCTCCCGCCAGGATGGTGCCCTCACCCTCACTCGCTGCCTGTGGGAGAGGAGACTGAGCTATCTCCCACAGGCAGAGGGGACGCATCGCCGGCCGTGAAGAAGCCAGGCGAGCAACCGGCTACTCGGTACGTCGGCGCCGCGGGCCCGGCCGCTCTTCACCGGTGGCGCTGGCTGGACCTTTCCCTTCCGCAGGCGACTGCTTGGGCCGGAACGGCTGCCGGCCGGCGCCGCGCCGTTCGGCGGCCGGCCTGGCGCGCCTGGGCGCCGGCTGCGCAGCAGGGCCGCGCAACGCTTCACCCGTCTGGCCAGGCGTGCCCGTGGCTCCACCGTCGGTGATGAGCACGCCGGTGGGACCGGTCTCACCGCCGATGGTCCCGGTGAGGGGGTCCATCTTTGCCCCACCGGACAGCACGCGCGCGATCCTTCTGCTCGGCACGCCGGCCGCGCCAGCGCTCGGGTCCTCGTGGTGCAGGCGATCGATCTCAGTCGGATCCTTCTCTTCTCGAGCCATCCGTCTCTCCCTGCTGGCCGGTGGCGGGGGGCGCCAGAGCCCTGGCGCCGGCCGGAATCTGGTCGGTCGCGATCGCGCCGGTGGCGGTGGTGTCGGTGGCGGCCGCTGGCGCGGCCGCGTGGCCGGCGGCGGAGGTCGCGCCACCCGGGGCCGTCTCGGCGGCGCCGGCAGGCGGGCTGCCGACCGCTCCCATGATGCCGGCTACATCCGCCGGGGACGGCGCAGGGCTGGCGGCGAAACGCTGCTCGCCTGGTCGAACGACCGCGCCAGGGGTGCCGGCCTCTGCTCCGGCGCCGGCACGCCCTTGTGGCGCCGCAGGAGCGACCCGCAACTCGCTGTGCAGGTCGACCACGCCCGCCACGTGGTCCACCAGATCCTCCGCCAGGCGCTTCTGCCACCGGCTGGGCACCGTGCCACGCAGGGTCACCTCGCCGTCGGCGACGACGACGTCGATATCGCTGGCGTCGAGGTCGGGGTGCCAGGACAGCAGGTCACAGACATCCTCATAGATACGCTGGTCGCTGCGCCGGTAGCCGCGGCGGTCGATCTGCCCTTGATCCACGTGTCGCAGGAGGAGTCATAGATACGCTGGTCGCTGCGCCGGTAGCCGCGGGGCCCAACGCCGGCAAACGTGGGCTGCCCCCACTCGTCCGGATAGCGCCGCGGGGCGCCGCCAGAGCCGGCGTATCCAGGCCGGTAGGGGTAGGCCTCAGGCGGGGGAGCGCCCCGCTCACCGTATGGTCCCGGCTCATAGAGGCCCTGGCGTGAGGGCGCAAAGTAGGGCCGGTCGCCCCAGTCGAACGCAGGGTTTGCCATTCGCAGTCTCCTCATCGTCTCAGCGGAGCCGCGTCTTCGCTCCTTCTGGCTATCGCAGGCAACCTGCGTGCCGCAGGAGGCGTGGCAGCGGGCTGCATTCGATCGGGCGAGTAGCAAGGGACGAGTATGGAGTAGCGAGTAGGGAGTGGCGAGTGGCGAGTGGCGAGTGGTCAGTGGTGAGTGGTGGGGCGACTACCCCGGTTGGGCTACTCAGGCTGGTCCAGATCAGCGCGCCAGCTACTGTTTGATGCGAGCTGAGTAGAAGCACGTTGCCAGGGCGCGCGGCGGCTCTCCGCTCACGGCGCGTGCCGGCATCGCCGGCGACCTTATGCAGCGTCTCCTCAGTCTCTCCTATCCCCCATTCGGCTGCAGTCCAGATCGCCATGTCTACCGTCTATTCGCTCACGTCCACTCACCCTCTGTCATCTATCGCTGCCTCTGGCTCCCTCCCGCCGGCGCTCGCTCCCGCGGAGCGCCCTGCGCTCTTTCCCAGCTTCTTCCTCGGAGGCTTCGAGTGCTCCTCTCACATCTCCCTGAACGGCCAGCGCCAGGACTATCTGGCCATCACCCAGCACGACCGGCTCTGCCGCGAGGACTACGCGCTCGTACGCGCGGTCGGGATTCGGGCGGTGCGGGAAGGCCTGCGCTGGCACCTGATCGACCGCTGCGGGCGCTATGACTTCAGCAGCGCGGCGGCGCAGGTGGAGGCCGGTCAAGAGGCAGGGATCCTCCAGATCTGGGACCTGTTCCACTACGGCTATCCGGATGACCTGGACCCCTTCGACCAGGCGTTCGTACCGCGCTTCGCGGAGCTGGCCTACCGCTTCGCCCTGTGGCTGCGGGCGCAGGTGGATGGGCCCCGCTTCTACGTGCCCTTGAATGAACCATCCTTCTTCGCTTGGGCGGGCGGCGATTCCGGCTGGTTTGCGCCATTTCTATCCGGGCGGGGCTGGGAGCTGAAGCTGGCGCTGGTGCGTGCAGGTCTGGCCGCGACCGACGCCCTTCGCGCCGCTGACCCGTCGGCGCGATTGATCGCCGTCGACCCCATCATCCACGCCCACGCGCCGCTGGATGCGCCGGAGCAGGCCGAAGCCGCGGCTCGCCAGACCAGCCGGCAATACGAGGTATGGGACATGCTGGCCGGCCAGCTCGAGCCGCAGCTCGGAGGCGGGCCGGGCTATCTGGACATCGTCGGCGTCAACTACTATCTGCACAGCCAGTATGAGTACGGCAACGACCGGCGCCTGGAGTTGGACGATCCGCGCCGCAAGCCGTTTCGGGAGATGCTCCAGGACGTGTACCGGCGGTACGGCCGGCCGATCGTCATTACGGAGACGGCCTGCTGCGTTGAGCTCCGCCCGATCTGGCTGCGCTACATCGTGGACGAGTGCCTGGCCGCGTTGCAGGCGGGCGTGGACCTGCAGGGCATCTGCCTCTACCCGATCATCGACTTCCCCGGCTGGGACAGCGGCAAGATGATCGAGTTCGGGCTGTGGGACCTGGTGCCGGACGGCGACGCGCTGCGGCGGGTGGTCTATGAACCGTACCTGGAGGAATTGCGTCGCTCGCAGGCCCGTCTGGAGACGTCCGGGCTGCTGCCGGTGTGGACCGGCCCCAACGTGGCGGCGGAGCCGAACTGACGCTGCTATTGCCCTGCTCCCGCCGCTGGCTCCCCTGTGGCGCGGGCAGGGCAGAGGTGCCTCTCGGGCGAACTCAGGCTGGTAGCTCCTCCACCAGACCGGCCGCCCCCATCATGATCGCATCGATGCGGGCCAGCGTGTCCGGCTCGAGCCACACGTCCGGTGCCCGCACGTTCTCCTCGATCTCTTCAGGGCGGCGGACGCCGCAGAGCGCCACGGCGACCACCGGCTCGCGCAAGACCCAGGCCAGGGCCAGGCAAGGGAGGGTCGTGCCGAGCTCCTGAGCCACCAGCTTCAGCTCGTCCACTACTTCCAGGTTGCGCCGCAGGTTCGGAGGAGTGAAGAGGGCCTGGCCGAAGACCAGCCCGTCGCGGCGCCAGTCTCCAGGCTCGAAGCCGGTGTCGCCGGCCAGCGTGCCGCTGAGGAGCCCGTGGGCCAGCGGGCCGTAGGCCATGACGCCGATGCCCAGTTCACGGGCGGTGCCGAACATGTGGCGCTCCCAGCGCCGGTCGAAGAGGTTGTAGCCTACCTGATTGGCGCAGATGGGCGCCACCTCCCTGGCCGCGCGCAGGAGAGGCGCGGCAAAGTTCGAAACCCCGATGAAGCGGGCCTTGCCCGCCTGCTGGAGGTCCATCAGCGCACGCATCGACTCGTCAAGCGGGGTCTCAGGATCCGGCCAGTGCAGGAGAAGCAGGTCCACGTAGTCCGTCTGGAGCGCGCGGAGGCTCTCTTCAACGTCCTCCATGATGGTCTGATAGCGGCCATCCCGATACGGCTTCAGGTGGGGGCGTGTGGGCAAGCCGCACTTGGTGACAATGATGGCCTCGTGCCGGCGCGCGCCCAGCGCCCGGCCGAGGAGGGCCTCGGCGCGCCCGTGGCCATAAGTCGGCGCGGTGTCGAACAGAGTGACCCCAAGGTCCAGCGCGTGCTGGACAGCCTGGCATGCCTCCTGCTGATCGCACCACCCGTAGTTTCCGCCCATCTCCCACGTTCCGAAACCGATCACTGATACCTCCGGGCCCGAGTGGCCTAACCGCCGGTAGTACATCGTTCGTTCCCTCGTTACCCTGGCCGCTTCCACGGCCACTCTTGACCATCACTAGACTGCTGCACCTGGCTCTTCTCGGCCCATCCCAGTGGGGCACCGGCATTGCGCGTAAGGTCGTCAGCGGAGCCCTCACCCGCTCCCAGTGGGAGACAGAACTCATCACCGGTCATAGAGAAGCAATCGCCGCTGATGAAGGATCCGGGCTTGGGGATGCGGAGGGCATCCGCTGCCCGGCGCTTCCGCTGAACACCGGCCCCGGAGCAGGGCCGGCGACCAGGGCAGGCGGCACCAGTGATGGCAAGGCGCATGCCGCGCCGGTCGCGCCGCCACGCCGGCATCAACGCCTGCCGGAGCCCCGGCACCCTGGCGCCATCACCAACCTTGAACTTTGAACTTTGAACGTCGAACTCCCGCCCGTGCCGGCGCTACGGAAAGCGAATGCCGACCTTGATGCACTGGTCCGGGTGCTCGTCCATCAGCCGGTAGACCTCGAGCGCTTGCTCGAATGGCACGATGGGGGTGACCAGGCCATCGGTCCGCAGCCGCCCTGAGGCCAGCCAGCGAAGGGCCGTTTCCACCAGGCGCTCCAGGGTCCAGCCGGGGGCGTCGCGGAGGGGCTGGCTTTCCGAACGGCAGGAGACCAACTGCAAGCGGTTCAGGTGAAACTCCTCGCCCAGGTAGAGATCAGGCGCCCCGCCGGGGTAATACGAGAGGACGCAGACCGTGCCGCCGAACCGCGTCGCGCGGATGGCGTCATGCAGGGCCCGCACGTTGCCGCTGGCTTCGATCGCTACATCGACACCCAGGTTTCCGGTCTGCGTCTCGCGTTCAACGTACCCACCGAGCACGTGCCGTCCGGCCCGCCGCGGCTGTCCCAGGGGCTCCAGCTCATCCGCCAGCGTCGGCGTCCGCTCCACGTCGTCGGCCGCCGGCATCGGCGCGTGGGGCTGCGCGCCCACCGGACGTGTCAGCGCCCGGATGGCAAGGCCGGTGTCGTCGCCCGGCTCGAGCACGTGGTCAGCGCCGAAGCGGCGGGCGAGATCGCGCCGGAGCGGCAGGGGGTCCACGGCCATGACCTGGTCGGCGCCACCCAGGCGCGCGAGCTGCACAGCCAGCAGGCCAATGGCGCCCAGCCCGAAGACGGCTACGCGGTCGCCCAGCTTGATGCCGGCGTCGCGAACGGCCAGCGCCATCACCGCTGGATCGAGACAGACCGCCACCTCCGGCGCCAGGCCCTCCGGCAGCGGGTCGACACGGCTCTCATGCACGGTATAGGTCTCGCGGATCGGCAGATGCCCAAAGACGCGGTCGCCCGGCCGGAAGCGCGTCACGGCAGCGCCCACCTCGGTGACCACCCCGACGGCCATGTTGCCCAGCCGGCGCGGGAAGGCGCGCATGGCCTCGTCTTCTATCGGCAGCAGACAGCCCCACTCGCGGTCATAGGTGAGGCGCAGCACGCGCTCCGTCCCGCGATAGGTGACCAGGCTCGAGCCGTGCTTGGGTGAAGCGAATTCGGCGCGGATACGCACCTGGGCCGGCCCTAAGGGCGGGTCCACGTACTCGCGAAAGGCCGGCGTGCGGGGCGCAACGGCGATTAGCTCTCGCGGCACTCACTCCTCCTTACGTGGTGAAACGCCGTACCGGTCCGGCCCGCGCCGGAGCCAGCCGGACGTAGGGGCGCTGGGCCCGGCAGGGCCGATGCTCTGGAGCCAGGGTCCGTCGCAGACGCGCCGGAAGCTGCATCCACCAAGCACTTCCCTGCCGGCACATAGTGGCACGCGCCTTGCGTGCAAGAGGTGAGCCAGGGCGCGGCGTCGCGCGCATCCGGACCATTCCGATGCGGCGGCGCGCCGCAGCAGATGCTGGCCCAACGGAGGTGAACCGTGCAAGTCCATGAGGTGATGAGCCGTAGCGTGGAAGTGGTGGGTCCCGACGCAACTCTGGAAGAAGCGGCTCGGCGGATGAGAGAACGCAACGTGGGGCTGCTGCCGGTCTGTGACGGCGACCGCCTGCTCGGCATGATCACCGATCGCGACATCGCCATCCGTGGCATCGCCGAGGGCAAGGACCCCCGAACGACCCCTGTGCGTGAAGCGATGACCCCGGAGGTGATCTGGGTCTTCGAGGACGCGGATGTCCAAGAGGCGGCACAGCTCATGGAAGAGAACGAGGTGCGCCGGGTCGTGGTACTCAACCACGATAAGCGCCTGGTAGGGGTCGTCTCACTGGACGACATCGCCGCCAGGGCCGGTGAGCAGCGCCTGGCCGGCGAGGTACTGCAGCAGGTGGCTCCGCCTGCCGAGACACGGTCCTGATACTCCTGGCGGCGCAGCCCGCAAGCCGGTGACGACGCGTGAAGGGCCCGCTCCGAGGGCCCGCGGGCTGTGCTGACCGCTCCTGGCCTCGGAACCGGCCATGGTGGAGCGCCCGCCGAGTGGCGCGCCCCCAAAGGGTCTGAGCCTGGCCGGCACGTGCGCCACACTCCCGCCAGTTCTAGCTGGCGGGGAATTGCCCAAACGCTCCGGGGCGCCAGTCACTACACGGCCGGCCGCTGTTTGACGCTTCCAGCTCCAGGGCAAGCCTCAAGCGCCGGCCGGCCACTCAGGTAGCAGCGACAACGATGGAGGGTTCTGAACGTCTCTTCCCAAGCTTCTTTCTTGGTGGGTTTGAGTGCTCATCCCACGTCGATCCTTCCGGCGAGCGCCGGGACCTATTGGCGCTGACGCAGCACGATCGGTACTTCCGTGAAGACTACGAGCTCGTGCGGTCCGAGGGGGTGCTGGCCATCCGTGATGGCGTCCACTGGCACCTGTGCGACGTCTGCGGCCGATACGAGTTCGGCAGCGTCGCACCCCGCGTGCGCGCAGCGCGTGAGCTTGGCCTGACGGTGATCTGGGACCTGTTCCATTACGGTTACCCTGAAGACCTTGACCCGTCGGACGCGGCGTTTGCCCCGCGCTTTGGCGACTACGCCTACGCCTTTGCGCGGTGGCTGAGCCAGCGGGTGCCGGGGCCACGGTGGTACGTGCCGGTGAACGAGCCATCGTTCTTCGCCTGGGCCGGCGGGGAGGTGGCCTGGTTTGCCCCGTGCTGGCGCGGGCGGGGCTGGGAGCTCAAGGTCCGGCTGCTGGAGGCGGCCATTGCCGGCAGCCGCGCCATCCGCGCCGCCGACCCGCAGGCCCGCCTGGTGGCCGTGGACCCGGTGATCCACGTCGTCGCGCCGGCGGACGCGCCGGAGCTGGCCGAGGACGCGGCGCGGTTCAGCGCCCTGCAGTATCAGGCGTGGGACATGCTGGTCGGGCGCCTGGCGCCGGAGGTAGGCGGGTCGGCGGACCTCCTGGACGTCGTGGGCGTGAACTACTACCCGCACAATCAGTGGGAGCACACCCGCGGGGGCTGCCTGGCGCCCGATGACCCGCGCCGCAAACCTTTTCGCCAGATCCTGCTGGAGGTGTACCAGCGCTACCGCCGGCCGATGATCGTCAGCGAGACGGCGGCGGCCGGCGCGTACCGGCCGGCGTGGCTGCGCTACATGGTGGACGAGTGCCTGGCCGCCATCAGGCTGGGGGTCGACCTGCAGGGGATCTGCCACTATCCCGTGATCGACATGCCCGGGTGGATCGGCGGGTTTTGCAGCGAGTTCCTCAACTATGGCCTGTGGGACCTGGTGCCTGATCCGCAAGATGCTCAGGAGGGCGCCTGCAGCCCCGTGCTGCGCCGGCAGCCGTACGCGCCGGTCCTGATGGCGTTGCGCGAGGCCCAGCAACGGGTCGCCGCTGCCGGCCTGGGCGCCGGCCGCGCCCGCCAGCCGGCGCTGGTGACGTGACCGGAGCGCCCTGGCACGAATACTGCTCTCAGGTTGAGTATCCATCTTGAGTATCCACCGCGGGCTCGAGTATCCACCGCGGGCGAGCAGTTTCCGCTCGCGGTCGGAGCGGGCTCCGTCGATGAATGAGCCGGACTGGCCCGCGTGGGTACCGCAGGAGAAAGGAGGCGCCGGGATGCCGGCCAAGAAGCATCTGCGTGGCGTGAGCGAGAAGGAGCAGCGCCAGTACGAGCACATCAAAGAATCGGCGGCCCAATCCGGGCGGTATGGCGGACGGGCCAAGGAGGTGGCCGCCCGCACTGTGCTCAAGCAGCACAAGGCGAAGGGGCACAAGCCCGGGCAATAGGTCCGCGCGGGCTGGGCAGGCAGACCGCCGGCGCGCCCTGAACTCGTGCGCCGGCCAATCTGCGCTGGTCAGGGGACAGCCGATCGGCCGATGCTGGTTGCCGCGCTAAGCGAGCCGAGCGGCAGGGCTTCAGGCGGCCTTTCTGCGGCGGGCGGTGACCTCCTCGACCAGCTCCTGAAAGAGCGCCTCCCATTGCCGGCAGACGACGGTGGTGGAGTAGCGCTCTTCCACCGTGCGGCGGAGCTGGGCTCCTAAGCGCTGGGCCAGGCTGGGATCAGCGAAGAGGCGCTCCAGCGACGCCGCCACCGCCGGCGGCTGGCCGTGGGGAACAAAGAGGCCAGAGTGCCCGTGTATGATCACATCGGGCGTACCGCCGTCACGGGTGGCTACCACTGGCAGGCGGGCAGCGCCGGCCTCGAGCACCACGTGGGGCATGCCCTCGCCTTGCGAGAGCCAGGCGTAGGCGTCCATCGCCGCCAGCAGGCGAGGGACGTCGGTGCGGTCCCCGGTGAAGACCATGGCCTCGGTTAGGCCCCGCGCGGCCGCCAGGGCGTGGAGCTCCGCTTCGTACTCGGGCATGAAGGCGTCCGCCCCCCCGACGACGACGAAGCGGGCCTGGGGCAGGCGCTCGTGCAGTAGGGCCGCTGCCTCGATGAAGTGCTCCACGCGCTTCTTGCGGTCCAGGCGCCCGACCCAGCCGGCGACCTTGTGCTGGGGGCCGAAGCCGAGCTCGCGCCGCACCGCCTGGCGGTCGTGGCCGGCGAACTCGCTGAGATCGACCATGCTGGGGATCAGGCGCGCCCGCGACGGGTCCGGCATGACGCTGGCCGCGGCCGCCACGATGCTCCGGCACACGCCGACGTAGGCGGAGGTGAAGCGCTTGGGCGTGCGGTAGACCTCAGAGACCAGGCCGCCGTGCTCGATCAGCGCGGGGCGCTCGTGCGGCGCCAGGAGCTCCAGCGCGCGGCAGGCGTGCTGCACCCCCTGGCAGGCCACGACTATGTCCACCTGCTCGCGCCGGATCAGGCCTGCCAGGTAATGCGCTCGCTGCTCATCATTGAGCTCATAGCAGGTGGTATCGAGGGGGACCCCCAGGGCCTGCAGCGCCTCCGCGGTGACGGTGGTCATCCGCTCGTTACGGAAGCAGGCCGCGACGGAGAGCCGGTAGCGGCGCCGGTCCAGGTTGCGCGCCAGGAGGCGCACCTCTGTCTCTTCCCCGCCTACTACCAGCCAGTCAAAGACGAACAGGATCCGGATGGGTGCTGCCATATCCGCTGACCTCATCTCCCCGATCTGGTCTCCCGGTTCTTCACCAGCGGCGCCCTCACCCTCTCCCACAGGGAGAGAGGGCAGGGACGGCGCTCCCGCCGATGCGCGTAGCGCCCCTACCCACGCCCACAGGGAGAGGACGACGTGTGCGACTTGCTCGCTACCAGTCGCGCCCTAACCCTCTCCCGATGGGAGAGGGGACCGGTGGTCACCTGCTACGCGCTACTCGCTACTCCCCATTGCTTCCGGCACGGTGAAGACCACCTGCAGGGGCTGCCGGCGCTTGGCCGCGATGTCCTCGAAGACCTGCTGCGCCTGGACGAGGGGCACGATGTCGGTAATGAGATGGCGCTTCACGTCGGCGCCGCACGCCTGCAGGAACTTCACCGTGACGTCGCTCAGGCGGCGCCGGTTCCAGCAGTGCTGAAGGCGGCGGGGCACGCGAAAGATCTGGGCGGCGATGTGGCGCAGGCTATTGTGGTGGAAGGACTCGCCGAGCTGCAGGCAGGGGGCCCCGCTCTGATAGAAGGCGAGGTCGATGACCGTGCCCTGCGGGCGCAGGCAATCCAGAGCCTGGGCCAGCGCCTCGTCCCGCGCGCGGCACTGGAAGACGAAGTCCGCGCCCCGCTCGCCGCCCGGCCCGGCGCACCACCGCTCCTTGGCCCAGGCGGCGGGGTCGTCCTGGGCCGTGTCTACGACCGGAAAGCCCAGGGCGCGCGCCGCGCTCAGCCGCCCTTCGCCCGTGTCGGCCACCACCACCTCGCGCGCCCCGCACCAGCGGGCCATCATCGCCGTCAGCAGGCCAATGACGCCGCTGCCGAAGACCATGACGTACTGGTCCTCCAGACCGCACCCGAAGCGGGTGGCCGCGGCGCCGTGCGCCTCATCGTCGGCGTGCAGGATGCCGTTGGCGCAGATGGGCCCCATCTGGGCGACGTAGATGCCCAGCACGGGATCGAAGCCGTCCGGCAACGGCACGTGGAACTCGCGCAGGGGATCGGCGGTGTGGCCCGTCTTGTGGCCGTAGCTGGAGGCGACAAGCTGTCCTTCACGGACCGTCCGGCATCGGCTGGCGCAGACCTCCCCCACCTCCATGTAGCCGGAGAACATCATGGGATAGGTCTGCGCTGGCGCGCCGGGCCGGAACAGCTTGAGCGTCTCATCCCAGGTCTTGTGCAGGTACTGGTTGGTGCCCTTGAAATGGGTGAGTTCGGTCCCGGCGGAGAGCCCGGTGTACAGGGTCCGAATGCGGTACTGCCCCTCAGGTAGGTCGCCTTCGTCGTAGTGGAAGAGCGCCGTCTGGCCCGGCGCGGCGAAGCCCAGTGAATACACCCGCCACGGCCCGTAGTAGTCGCCGGAGCGCGCGCCACGTGGCTCCGCCTGCTGCTCCGCCGGCGCCACTCGATCACGCTCCCGCTCCGTGGTTCCGCCTCCATCCTGCCAGGTCGAGACGTCCGCGTTGTCCGGCAAGTCGGGGGTGTCCCGCGGGCGCCCCGCCTCCGGTGAAACATGTGTCGCTATCACTGCACCCATCGCATCCTCCTTTCCACGCGCGCTGCCCCGTGGTCGGGGCTGGGCGCAGGACCGGCCATGGCCCGTGGCGTCGAGCCAGGCCGGGGCGCCGGCCACAGGGCGCGCGCAGGCCTCATGCCGCGGCGCGGATGGCCTGCAGCGTGCGCCGGTAGACGCCGTACGTTCTCCTGGCCATCACCGGCGCGACGAACTCGCGTTCCACCCGCCGGCGCGCCTGGCGCCCTAGCTGCGCGGCCAGGGCAGGATCACTCAGGACGCGTTCCAACGCCGCCGCCAGCGCATTGGCGTCATTCGGCGGCACGATGAGCCCGCTCTGGTTATGAACCACGGTCTCACGATTCCCAATGGTATCGGTCACGATCACCGGCAGCGTCGCCGCCATCCCCTCCAGCACCGCCAGGGGCAGGCCTTCGAACGTCGATGGCTGCACCAGGACGTCTGCACAGCTCAGGAGCGCGGGCACGTCGGGGTAGCGCCCCAGGAAGCGCACGGCGCTGGCGAGGTCCAGCGCCGCCGCCATCTGCTGCAGCTCGGCCTGGAGAGGGCCATCGCCGGCCAGGGCCACCACCACGCCCGGGCGCGTGCGGCGGAGCTGCGCCACCGCCTGCAGGAGCGTGGCATGCCCTTTCTGGGGCGTCAAGCGCGCGACGCAGACCACTAGCGCCTGGTCGCGATCGATGCCGAGCAGGGCGCACCGCTGTTCCGGGCGGCGCTCCCCGCGAAAGCGGGCCAGGTCGATACCATTCCAGACCACGTGCACACGGTCTGGCCGAACGAGGCGGTGCGCCAGGAGCGACGCCGCCACGCCGTGCGAGACAGCGATGGTGCCGGCCACGCGTCGGCTGGCCTGTAGCTTGAGGGCCCGCTCCGCGGGATCGGTGATCAGGTAGGGCAGGTGCTCCGTACAGATGACCGGTACGCCAGCCTCCGCCGCGGCGAAGGTGCCCCAGCACCCTTCCCAGGTAATGCCGATGTGATTATGCACCAGATCGAACCGGCGCGTGTCCAGCAGCCGCACCAGGCGCTTATAGTCCCGCGCATCAGCCTCACTGCGGACGCGCCAGGGGTAGACCTCCATGCCGAGCGCGGCACACCGCTCCAGCAGCGAGCGGCCGGCGGGGGTCTCAGGGCAGACCAGGGCCTGCCGGCAGCCCTGCGCCGCCAGCTCACGAGCCAGCAGGTAGACGTGCTCACCCACACCGCTTGGCTCAAGACTGTCCGTGAAATGCAACAGCCGGAGCGGCTCGCCGGCGGTCACTTGGGGCGGGACGCCCGTCCATTGAGACGAAGTAGCGAGAGCAGGCAAGACGCTGCCCGACTATGGCAACTTCCATGCCGCCGTTTCCCGCCCAGCCGGTGGCGGGCGGCGCCCGTAGACGCAAGGGGGGCGATGCGTGCCCTTGTGCCGGCTGGGACAGGCTCGCCTGCCAATACCGATGGCGGGGCGCGGCTGCGGCTACTGGCAGGGGGCGACGAAGAAGGTGGGCGCGCCACCGAGCACGATCACGTACAAAAACAGGGCGCTCAGGAGCAGCCCCAGCAGGCTGGTGAACTGGCGCGAGCGCCAGCCGGCCCTCGGCTGGTCAGGCTCTCGCTCGTCACCCGCGGCGTGCGGCAGGTGGCGCTCCGCTTGTCGCCACACCCGATAGGCGGCCAGGCCGGCTCCTGCCGCCAGCGCGGCTGCCGCCAGGGTGGTCAGGTGCAGCAAGGGAGCCAGGGCGTGCGCGATGGCCGGCTGCCCGTGGCACGCCAGCGCTACCAGCACGTAGCTGCCCATCAGGTGCAGGCTCCAGGCCACATGTCCGGCGAAGAGGCCGAACCAGAGGGTCCACGGCGTGGGGGGCGGTCGGGGCGTGGCCGCCGCCTGGGGCGGAGGCTGCGGAGGCAAGGCCGGGTCCATGGCTAAGAGGCGTCTGGCGCAAGGGACAGGCGGGCAGGGATGGCGCGAGAGCGATGGCGATCACCAGGATCCATGGCTAGAAGACGTATGGCGTGAGGTAGAGGACGGCGGCGGTGACCAGGCCGTTGGCGACGACGAAGTACTGGTAGAGGGCAGCGTTCTGGATGGCCAGGTAGCGGAAACGGTTGAAGTACCCCAGCCAGGTCTGCACCTGCACGACGGCGCTGACGATGAGCCCGCCGGCCAGCAGCAGGCACTGGAAGCCGGCCAGGGCAAAGAAGGCTGAGCCATAGGCGTTGGTCTGATGGGTAAAACCGGCGCGGGCCAGATCGACCAGCAGCAGGGCGCCGGAGACGGCGCTGAGCGCGAAGCTGGCCCCCAGGCCGGCCGCCGCCACCCCGCGCCGGCCCTGCCGGATCCCCACCTCTGCCCAGCGGGCGAGCGGGGCGGTGGCGAACAGCAACACCATTGCCAGGGTGGCGAGGGGAAGCGCCGGCCGGTCGATGCTGGGGGGCGGCCAGGCGCCGCTGCTGACGAGGAGATAGTAGTAGCTGAAGATGAGGCAGGCCGAGCCTACGGCCAGGACCGCGATCGTAATCAGCATGCCCCACCAGCCGGGGGCCCTGGAGCCGGTCAGGTAGACCGGTAGCCCGTGCAGGGTGGTCTGGCCGCGCTTGCCGGCCAGGAGCAGCTCCCGTTCTTCTCTGGGGGGCCAGAGCCAGCAGATGGTGGCGGCGATGGTGAGCACCATGGCCAGGATGGCCAGGGCATGGGCGCTGAACAGCTCGGCGCCGAAGATCACGGTAATCAGGATCGCCACCACCAGCGGCCAGAAGGACGGCCCCGCCAGGCGCACGATCCCCTCTGGCTCGGCGTCGACCACCGAGGTCACCAGCGTGGCCCGCCACCTCGTCGGGAAGCGGGCCAGGCCGCGGATGATGCGCACCGTCCGTTCGTCGCCCTCATCGAGGCGGGCCTGGTCCCACAATGGCTCACGGCTGCGCACAATGGGCAGGTAGAGGTAGCCCTCGTCCGGCGGCGGCGTGGGCGTGGCCCAGTCCAGCGTGCCGGCCTGCCAGGGGTTGTCCTCCGGCACGCGTCCGCGCTTGAGGAGCACGTTCCAGAACCAGTCGCAGATGAAGAGCGCGACGCCGGCGGCCAGGAGATAGGCGCCGCCGGTGGCGACCAGGTTCGGCAGGTCCCAGCCGAGATCCGGCTGGTAGGTATAGATGCGCCGTGGCATGCCCAGCAGCCCCAGGAGGTGCATCGGGAAGAAGGTGAGGTTGAAGCCGACGAAGATCAGCCAGAAGACGCAGGCGCCCAGACGCTCGCTGAGCATCCGCCCCGTGATCTTCGGCATCCAGTAGTACAGGCCGGCGAAGGTGGGGAAGAGCACGCCCGGAATGAGCACGTAGTGGAAGTGGGCGACCAAGAAGAAGGAGTCAGTGGCCTGGAGGTCAAAGGGGACGGACGCCACCATCACGCCGCTGATGCCCCCGATCACAAAGGTGACGATCATGCCGATCACGAACAGGAGGGGCGTGCGGTAGATGGGCCGGCCGCGCCAGATGCTGGCAATCCAGGCGAAGATCTGGATGCCGCTGGGGATGGCGATGGCCATGCTGGCGCCGGTGAAGAAGAGCAGGGCCAAGGGGGCGATGCCGACGGCGAACATGTGGTGGACCCACAGGCCAAAGCTCAGGAAGGCCGTGGCCACGATGGCCAGGGCGATCAGCGTATAGCCGGCGATCGGCCGGCGCGTAAAGGTGGGGATGATCATCGAGACGATCCCCGTCGCCGGCAGGAACATGATGTAGACATCCGGATGGCCAAAGATCCAGAACAGGTGCTGCCAGAGCACGGGGTCGCCCCCTCTGGCGGGGTTGAAGAACTGGGTCCCGAAGTGGCGATCGGCCTGAAGCAGGAGCGTGGCCATGATCAGGGGGGTGAAGCCCAGGATGAGCATGACCGCCATGGCCAGCATCGCCCACAGGTAGAGCGGCATGCGGTCCAGCGTCATGCCGGGCGCGCGGAATTTTAGGATGGCCACGAGGAACTCGAAGGCGTCGCCCAGGGCGGCGATCTGCGCCACGTCCAGGCCCAGGAGCCAGAAGTCGACGCCCAGGCCGGGCGAGTACTGCGCCCCTGACAGGGGGAGGTAGGCAAACCAGCCGACGTCGGGGGCCTGGCCGATGAGGACGCTGGAGAAGAACATCAGCCCGCCGAACAGGTAGATCCAGTACAGCAGGGCAGTCATGCGCGGGAAGGGGAGCTCGCGGGCGCCGAGCATGACCGGGAGCAGGAACTCACCAAAGGCCTCCATCATCGGCGTGGCGAAGAGCAAGACCATCACCGAGCCGTGGACGGTGAAGAGCTGGTTGTAGAGCGCGGGGCCGATGATCGTATTCGCCGGCCTGGCCAGCTGGGTGCGCATCAGCAGCGCCGCGACGCCGCCCAGGAGGAAGAAAGCGAACACGGTAAACATGAACCGATGGACGATGGGCACATTCTGGACGGTGACCAGCCAGCCCCACAGGCCGGGCGGGTCGTGCCAGGTGCGCCTGATCTCCGCCGCAGCCGCTCGGGCGGCATCAGGGTCTTCGCTCTCCGCCAGCGCGCGCTGCTCAGTCTCGGCGAGCGCAGAAAGAGGGCGCTGCACGTTACTTCAGACTCTCCAGGTAGGCCAGGAGCGCCTGCAGGCTCTCGCCATCCATCGGTACGGGCGGCATCTTATTGCCTGGCTTGAGCGCCTGCGAGTTGATGATCCACCCGCCCAGGTTGCCGCGCGTGTTCTCCAGCAGGCCGGCGCCGATGGTGCGCCGGCTGGCCAGGTGCGTCAGGTCAGGGCCGATGGTCCCGCCGACCGGCTGGGGGCCGTACCGGATGCTGTGGCAGGTGATGCAGCCCTCGCGGGCAAAGACCTGCGCCCCGCGCTGCGCCAGCGGCTCCTGGGGTACCTGCGCCGGCTGCTGCTGCGCCGCCACCCAGGCCTGAAAGGCGTCCGGCGGCTCCGCGATCACGTACAGGATCATGAGGGCGTGCTGGATGCCGCAGAACTCGGCGCACTGGCCGCGGTAGACGCCGGGCCGGTCGGCCTGTAGCCAGATGGTGTTGATCTTGCCGGGGATCAGGTCGAGCTTGCCCTGGAGTTGGGGCACCCAGAAGCTGTGGATCACGTCCGCCCCCATGAGCTTCACCGCCACCGGCCGGCCGACCGGCACGTGGATCTCATTGGCGGTGGTGAACTGGTAGTCCGGGTAGACGATCTCCCACCAGAACTGGTGGCCGATCACCTCCACACGGACGTCGGCCGGGCGCTCCGGCGGGTAGAGGACCGGCATGGCTCGCAGGCTGAGGCCCATCAGCACTACCAGCATGACGGCCGGCATGGCGACGCCGCCGGCCACGACCCAGAACACGGGCGAGAAGCGCCCGCCAGCGGGCGCCGCACGCTCGCGGCACCGGCGAAACAGGGCCACCAGCAGTGCGCCCGCCACCAGCAGCTCCACAGCGGCGCCGGTGACGAACAGGATCCACGCCAGCTCCGCGATGCGCTCCGCGCTGGGACCGTGTGGATCGAGCGTGGATGGAACCCGCGCGCCGGCGCAGGCGCTCACCGCCCCCGCAACCATCAGGAACGTTGCGGCGTGTAGCAGGAAGGTGACGGCGCGCAGCGCGGGCATGGGCCAGCCGAGCAATCCGGGCAAGCAGCATGCCAGAAGGCGCGGGTCCCGGCCGGGAGAGACCACCCCATTCAGGCGAGGCCTTCGCCGCAGGCCACTACGCCCGCCGCCAGACGCTTACGAGGCCGGCCGCCGGAACTGCGAGGGCCACGTCACCACCAAGTGGTACGCCAGAACGTACCCCCGCTACCAGGTGAGCACAACCTACGCCCGCCACCAGGTGACCACCAGGCCGACGGCCGCGCTGAAGGTAGCCAGGGCCGTCAGCCCACCCAGTGCGTTCAGGGGCGCGCCGTTGACGCGGTGGCCCATGATGGACCGGTTATTGGCCATGTGGAGCATGAGAAGGATGAGCACCGGCGCCAGCAGGCCATTGACGACGGCCACCCCTACGAGGGCATCGATCGGATTGAGACCGGCAAAGTTCAGGGCCATACCTGCCAGGGTGATGATGGTCAGGGCCGCATAGAAGCCCCTGGCGCGCGCCGGCGGCTCGCCTAAGCCCCCGCGCCAGCCGCACGCCTCCGCCAGCGCGTAGGCCGCGCCCGCAGTCAGCACCGGCACCGCCAGCAGGCCCACGCCGATGAACCCGAGCGCAAACAGCACCCCCGCCGCTTCCCCAGCGAGGGGGCGCAGGGCCTGCGCGGCCGCCCCCACGGAGCGGACGTCCGTCTGGCCGCTGGCATGGAGGGTCGCGGCGGCCGCCAGGATGATGAAGTACATCACCAGGTTGGAAACGGCCATGCCCGTGTTGACGTCCAGCGCCAGATAGCGAAGCTCCGCATCGCTCGCTCCGCGGCGCTGCCACAGGCGCCGGCGCCCCATGCTGACCTCCTCCTCCACCTGCTGGCTGGCCAGCCAGAAATAGAGGTACGGCGACAGCGTGGTGCCCACGATCGAGACGAGTGCCCCGACAAAGGCCGGATCGCCGCTCACCGTCGGCACCAGCGTGCCGCGCAGGACGGCCCCCCAGTCCGGCCGTGCCAGGAAGGATGACGCCACGTAGCCCAGCAGCGCCAGCGTGAGCCACCGCAGGTAGCGTTCGATCAGCCGGTACGACCCCCAGAGCTGCAAGCCGAGCAGCGCCAGGGTGATAGGCACGACCATGGCCTTCGCGGGCACCGGTACCAGCAGGCTGAGCCCTTCGGCGACCGCCCCGAGGTCGGCGCCCACGTTGAGCGTATTAGCTACCACGAACGCCGCCACCACCGGATAGAGCAGCCAGCGCGGATAGTACCGGCGCAGCACCCCGGCCAGCCCCATCCCGCTCACCGCGCCAACCTTGCCGGAGATGTACACCACGGCGGCCATCATGGGCCAGGTGACCGGTGCCGTCCAGAGCAGGGCGTGGCCGAACCTGGCGCCGGCGACGGTGTAGCTGCTCACTGCCGACGGGTCATCGTCGGCCGCGCCCGTGATCAGCCCTGGCCCCAGCGCCTTCAGGAAGCGCAGGGCGACGTTCGGCTTGCGGTCAACGGCTACGGACTTTACGCTCACCTGCCACACTGAGCCACACTCCGCCATGCGTCTTGCCTGGCGTGGCTGGCACGCCCCCGAGACAGCTTCGGAGACGCCCTCTCCCCGCTGCGCGGCCGGCGGTCTGTCGACACCTGCACCGGGCGGTGGCGTGTCGGCGAACGGCCGGCCGCGCAGGAGCTGCGGGAGCAACGTAGTAGCAGGTCAAGAAGCATGCCGCGACCGCATGCCGCGGGCGTCCCTGACCGCAGGTGGCGCCCGCACCCGGGCGCAGGGCGTCCACCCGAGGCGGGAAGACGATCGGAAGAGGGAGCCGATCGCCGCCCAGGCCGGGTTGGCCGTGCCCCTTCGGGGCCGGCGAGGGAGGCGAGGGCCGGCCATGGACACGAGGGTCCGAGTGCATGACACGCTCCACCGGCGCGCCAACGCCCCCCTGGTCCGAGCGGGCGCCGCGGGGCGGCATGCATGTTGCGGAGCGAAAAGTGCCAGACGAACCTCCCGGGGGTCTTGACAGCCGCCCGGCGGCGTGGAATGGTGAAGAGGCAGAGATGAACCGCTTGCAGTCGCTGACGCTGGGCCGTATCGCTGGGATCGAGATCGGGATACACTCCTCCTGGCTGTTTATCGCCGCGCTGGTCGCCTGGTCGCTGGCGCACGGGTATTACCCCGCAGCCTACCCTGGCTGGCCCGCGCCGACATACTGGGTGGCGGCCGTGATCTCGGCCCTGGCGCTATTCGGGTCGGTCCTGGTCCACGAACTCGCCCACTCGCTGGTGGCGCAGGCGCGCGGCACCCGCGTGCAGCGCATCACGCTCTTCATCTTTGGCGGCGTCTCTGCCATGCGGGAGGAGCCGGCCAAACCCCTGGATGAATTCCTGGTGGCGATCGTTGGGCCGGCGACGAGCGTGCTCCTGGGCGCCGGCTTCTGGGCGGCGCATGTCGCCGTCGAGGGACTGGGCCTGCGCGGAGCGGCGGGCGCGGCCGGCGTGGTCACGGCCGCGATCCTGGGCTACCTGGGGGTCGTGAACCTGCTACTGGGGGCGTTCAATCTCCTGCCGGGCTTCCCGCTCGACGGCGGACGGGTGCTGCGTTCCCTGCTCTGGTGGGCCAGTGGGAGCCTGCGCCGCGCCACCGAATGGGCTTCCTACGCCGGCCAGGGCATCGGGTTCGTGCTGTTGGTGTGGGGGGTGTCGCGTGCCTTTGGCGGGTCCCTGCTCAACGGCCTGTGGATGGCCTTCATCGGGTGGTTCCTGGCCACGGCGGCCGAGGCCACGCGCCACGCCGTCCTGCTGCGAGAGAGCCTGCGGGGTATCCGCGTGGCCGACTTCATGGATCCCCAGCCGGCCACGGCCCAGCCGGAGATGAGCGTGCACGAGTTTGTGCTCTGGCACGTGCTGCGGCGCGGCCGGCGCGCGCTGCCAGTGGTCGAGGATGGGCGGCTGGTGGGTATCGTGACCGTGACCGACGTCAAGGAGCTGCCGCAGCCGGAATGGCCCACGACGCCGGTGTCCCAGATCATGAAGCGCGCCCCGTTGCTCACCGTGGCCCCGGATGCGGAGATCAATACGGCCCTGCGCCTGATGGTCGAAGGCGGCGTGAACCAGGTGCCGGTGGTCGACGGTGGGCGGCTGGTTGGTCTCCTGAGCCGCGCGGACGTACTGCGGTTCATTCAGCTACGCGAGGAGCTGCACGTCAACGACCCCGAGCGCCCGGGGCCGTACCAGCGGCCGGTCGGGGCCGAGGCGTCCCAGCCGGGATCCGGTGAGCACCTGGGGCGGCCGGCCGCCTAGCGCCCTGCTGGCGCCCTGCCGTCCTCTCTCCTCGTGTCCTCTCCAATCTGGCGGGGGCCGCCCGCGGCCTGCTCATCCGATCGGGGGTTCGCGCCGGCGTGACGACGAGCGGTCCTTTCGCTCCGGCAGCCAGGCGCGCTCAACGGCTGAGGCCCAAGACAGAGCCGAGGAAGGGCGCCCCCGCGCGCCCGCGAACAGGCTGGCACAGCCGATGCAGGCACGCGGTGTGCGGACACGCTCATGGCGGTGTGCGGGAACCCTCTCATGAGGGTGTGAGGGAGACCCCATAAAGGAAGCTTACGGAGGAACGGCGATGCCGACGACCTGCGCCGAGCTCTTCTTGGAGCGAGATGACGTCGTGAGCAGGCAAGCGCAGCTCGAGGCGCTGCTCTGCCAGCAGCCAGGCGTGCACTCCTTCCAGGTCGTGGCCCATGATGACCCGACGGTCGAGGTCTGCCTGCGGGTGGCGATTGATCCTGAGGTGACGAACCCCGTGATCCTGAAGGAGGCGCTGGCCCGCGAAGGGTTCACCGTCCTCTCGGCCGCGGCGCGACCGTAGGCAGGCGGCGTGCCTTGCCGGTGGAGGGCCGGCTGCTGGAGCGCGCCACCGTATACCCGTCCGCCGTATCCCCGTATCAATGCCCACCCTGGGGGCAGTGCGCCTTGCCTGGTGGAGGGCCAGGCGCCGGAGCCGTACCGGCGGGGCGAGCGACGGCGGGTGGCGCCGGCGCGACGGCGGGTCAGCGAAGCTCGGGAGGGAGCGTTCGCTCGGGGTGGATGTGCTCGGGGTGCTGGCGTTCCCGGAGCTGGCGCTGGCGCAGGCGGATGCCGGACGGCACGCGCTCGGTCCCTTCCTGGATCTCGTCGAACTCCTCGACCATTTCTTTGATCGCCTCCGCCTGCTCGGGCGAGACCGGCTGCTTCCACGTGATCAGGGCGGCCCAGGCCTCGGGGCTCACCTCGTCGCGACAGACGTAGGTGTAATCGTCGGGGAAGCCCTCCTCGCCGGTGGCGACGAACGGCCCGCGTTCGGGGTTATTGAGGTCAAAGTACATCTTGCCCTTCTCGAAGCGGCTGCCCTTCCAGATGGTGAGCTGCCGAAGCAGGTCGTCGCTGGCCCACTCGCTC
Source organism: Chloroflexota bacterium (assembly GCA_034437795.1). Classification (GTDB taxonomy): domain Bacteria; phylum Chloroflexota; class UBA11872; order UBA12225; family UBA12225; genus DAOTTI01. Next base: position 33,512 of record DAOTTI010000188.1, read on the forward strand.
AGTTCGGGAAGGAGGTGACGGCACTCGTAGGCGCTGGCATAGCGCCGCAGATCGAGCTTCTCTTTAGGCATCGCAGCCTCCTGGTGATGCGCCGCGGCAATCGGCTTCCTCTTGAGTAGCCGGGCAACTCCCATGCCACCCTGAAGCGAGCCTAGCAGCGGCTGCAAGTGGATGCGGGTGCGGCGCCCTGCAGGGTGCGATCTGGGAGCGCTACCCGCAGGCGGCGCTCATGTTTCGCATTGTCGACCTGTCCGAGTATCCCCACACGCCGCCGGCGGCGCTCCTGCCCAGCGACGCCGAGCGCCTTTATGAACGCCATCCCCACAGTCTCCAGGATCCCCCGGGCGCCCGACCGTGCCCACGCGCGACCAGCACATCCAGCGCGCCCGGGAGAATGAGACCTCGTTTTGGGTCATTACTTTGAGCTGGGGAACCGCAGCCGCGCGCGCCCCCGCGCCCCGCTAGGAAGCCGTCGCGTCCACCTCGCTGGCGAGCACCCCGGCGATCTCCTGATCGGACATGCGGGGGCGCACCCCGCGCGGCAGCGGCTCAATGAACTCCAGCCGGTTGCCCCAGGGATCGACGACGTAGATGCGCCAGCATCCGACGTAGCTGTAGTTCAGCGCCGTCTCGATGCCGTGGCGCCGCAGCCGGCGCCGAAAGGCCGGCAGGTCCTGGATGCCGATGGCCACGTGCGGGCGGACGTGCGGGCGGTAGTCCGGCACAAGGGCGATGTGGAGCTCGGACCGGCCGCACTGATACCACCACAGGTTCCCGGTGCCGCCGCTCTCCAGCGGGGAGGCGACGGGCTGGAAGCCGAGCACTTCCTCGTAGAAGCGCTGAGCTGCCTCCTTTTGATCCGGCGGCACGCCGAGCAGGACGTGGTGGATGCCGAGGAACTGAGGGGGACGGCTATCGTCGTCGTGGCTGATGGGACCGCTCATCCAGACCTTCCCTTCCGGGAGAGGCAAGGATACCGGCCGCGAGCCCGCGACCGTCTGGTGGAGCGACGGCACCCCGAGCCGAACGAGGGGCGACGGTTGTCGACGGTTGTCGCGCCGGCCGCGACCTCGTAAGCTGGTGACCGATTTCCGTCGATCGTGGAGGGACCGTCATGACCATACGCGTTGGCATCATCGGGTGCGGGCGGATCCTGCCGGCCCACCTGGACGGGCTGCGTCGCCTGAAGGAGCGGGGCGCGGCCGACTTCGTGGTGACGGCGTTATGCGCCCGCAAGCGAGCCGATGCGGAGATGTTCCGCAAGCGGGGGGAGGGGCCGCCCCCTCGCCCACCGGTGCTGGCGGCGAACGACCCGCTAGCCGTGCCCCACCTCTACGTCTCCGACTTCCAGCCAGATCCGCTGCCGGAGCTGTTCACCGATTACCGTGACCTGCTCAGCAGGGACGTGGCTGACGCCGTGATCGTCACCACCTCGCTGGAGACGCACCATGAGATCGCCATCCATGCCCTGGAGGCGGGCAAACACGTGCTCATGGAGAAGCCCCTGGCCATCACCGTCCGCGCGGCGCAGCGGATGGTCCAGGCGGCCGAGCGCAGCGGCGCCGTCCTGGCCACGGCGGAGAACGCGCGGTACCGTGAGGAGGCGCGGGCCTCGCGCTGGGCGGTGGATGAGGGCCTGCTGGGCGAGCCCCAGATGGTGCTGGGCGGCGGGATCGGGGCGGGGATCTGGTCGCCCAACTACGTCATCGCCGAGACCCCCTGGCGCCATGAGAAGCTGCGCGCCGGCGGCGGGCCGGTGATCGACCTGGGGGTGCATCGCTTCCACGTGCTGCGCTACGTCTGTGGCCCCATCCAGACCGTGCACGGGCAAGTGCGGACCTTCGAGCGAGAGCGCATCTTGCGTGACCTGGCCGGCAACGTGGACGGCCGCTTCCCCGCCAGCGTGGAGGATACTGCCTTCGCCCAGCTCACCTTCGCCAGCGGCGCCATCGGGCAGTACGTCTTCTCCTGGGGCGGCCACGGCGAGCAGTTTCACTTCCCCGCGGGCCGTCTGATCTGGGGGAGCCGCGCCTCGCTGATCGGCCGGCGGCTCACGCTCGATGGAGGTGAGCAGCACGACGTGGTGGCCCTCTTCCGCAGCCGCGCCCCGCAGCGCCATGCCCAGCTCTTCCCCTACGGGCTGGCGGACGACCCCTACGGCATGGCGCTGGAGCAACTGGACTTCTTCCAGGCGATCGCCTCCGGCCGGCAGGCCGAGGTCAGCGGGCGGGAGGGGCTGCGTGACCTGGCCATCGCCTACGCCGTGATCGAGTCGTCCGTCGCCGGCCGGCCGGTCAGCGTGGACGAGGTGGAGCGGGGCGAGGTGGACGCCTACCAGCGCGAGCTGGACGCCCAGTACCGCCTGGTGTGAGCGTGGCCGGTTCTATAGGCATCCCCTATAATTTCGGCAGTGCCGATACAAGTGGGCAAGCCGCCCGGCGCTGGCTGGGGCGTCAATCGCGCTGATCAGGCCGATCAGGCCGATCAGGTCGATCGGGGCGACCAGATGGAAGGAGAGGCGTCGCCGTCGCCGGCGGCCGCCAAGGCGCCGGCGCAGGAGGGCGCCGAAGGGTCGCTGGCGGCGGACGTGGAGCGGATCGTTGCGCTCTACCGGCGGGCCAGCCGCGCCTTGCGCGCCGCTGATCCGGCCGACTGGGCCGCCGGCCTGACCATGCCGCAGCTCCGCGTCCTCTTCTTCCTGGGCCGCGCCGGCCCGGCCTCGGTGAGCGAGGTAGCGGCGGGGGTCGGCGTCTCGCAGCCCAGCGCCACCGAGACGCTGGATAAGCTGGTCAAGGCCGGGCTGGCGCAGCGCACGCCCGACTCGTGCGACCGGCGCGTGGTACGGGTGACGTTGACGCCGGCAGGGCGGGAGATGGTGGACCGCCCGTGGGAGACGCGGCGCGCCGTGCTGGCCAGCGCGCTGCAACGCGCCAGCCCCAAGGAGCGGGCGAAGGTCGCCCGCGGGCTGGAGCTCCTGTGCCGCCTCCTGGAGCAGGTGGAGGGCGCCGGCGAGGCGGGCTAGGCGCCGGCGGCTGGTCACGTGGCGATGCTGAGGGCAATCTGTCAAGGAAGGTAAGAGAGGGAGTAAAGCAGGGTGAAGGTACTAGGGCGTCTCCTGCAATTCGTGCGGCCGTACTGGTGGGGCTCAGCCATCTCGGTCGTACTGATCCTGGTGCTGACCTTCTTCCGCCTGGGCCCCGCCTGGTTCACCAAGCTGATCATCGACGAGGCCGTGCCCCGCCGCGACTTCTGGCTGGGCATGCTCTTCATCGGCGCCATGATCGGCGTGGCCGGCCTCACCAACGCGCTCAACGCGCTGGAGCTGTACCTGGAGCAGTGGGTGGGGCAGCGGGTGATCTTCGACCTGCGCGCCAGGCTGTACGACCACCTGCAGTCGCAGAGCATGAGCTTCTACGACG
>DAOTTI010000189.1:0-85194 GCA_034437795.1 Chloroflexota bacterium
GCCACGGCCCCGCGCCGGCAGAGCTGGAGCGCGCGCTGGCCGCGGCGGCCCGCGTCCCCGCAGGGGCCGGCGGCCTGCTCTTCCTCCCGTACCTGGAAGGCGAGCGGGCGCCGATCTGGAACCCGCGGGCCCGAGGGGCCTTCATCGGCCTGGCGACGGCGCACGGCCCGGCCGACCTGCTTCGGGCGGTGCTGGAAGGCGTGGCCTGCTCGGTGCGGCACATCCTGGAGGAAGCGGCCGCGGCCAGCGGCCAGCGCCCGGCCGAGGTGCGCGTCGCCGGCGGCGGCGCCCGCCTCGCCCTTTGGAACCAGATCAAGGCGGACATCGTGGGATCGCCCCTGCGGCCGTGCGCCGTCTCCGAAAATGGGGTGCTGGGCGCGGCCATGCTGGCGGCGCTGAGCACCGGCTGCCATCCAGACGTGACGGCCGCAGGGGAGGCGATGGTTGCGCTCCAGGAGGCGGTGACGCATAAGGCCGGCCATCGCGCCGCCTACGACCGCCTGTTCGAACGCTATACGGCGCTCTATCCCAGGCTGCGCGACCTGTTCTGAGACGCCAGCTATGGCGACGATCACGACGGCAGCGGGACCGGCTGCCCCGCCTCTGCGGCCCGCCGCTCTGGCGGCGCCGCCGCAGCCGGCACAGCCGGCGCGGCCGGCAATCCCGTGCCCAGGCGCAGGCTCTGCGCCACGATCCCGCGGCGCAGGAGGTGGTCTCCCACCTCCAGCTTTGGTGCCAGGCGGCGCGCCTGGCTGCTGTGCGGCGCGCCGGCGCGCAAGGCCTCCCGCAGCTGCGACCCAAGGTCCAGCGTTTTGTTCATCGCCATCAGCAGGTCGCCCTCACTGACCGGCATCTGCTCCAGCAGGCTGGCGAAGGTGGCGCCGCGGCACCAGGCCAGCACCGGCCCGTAGAAGCCGGCGTTCGGCCCGGCGGTGATCGCCAGGCCGGCCTCGGCTTCGGCACGCTGCACCGCCGCCAGGGCCTCCCCCAGCCTGGGGCGCAGGTCCCACAGCCGGGGCGTAAGCTGGTAGCGGTTCCAGCGCGGCCCCTCGCGGTCGTAGCAGAACCAGGACAGCACCTCCATTAGCTCGGCCGGCGCCAGCGCGTCGAAGAGCCCGTCCCAGGCCAGGTTCAGGAGCAGGAGGCCATTCGGGTCATAGACGCGGGCGAGCACGGCCGCCTTGTCGGTCGGGCGCAGCAGGGCCTCGCCGGCCTCAACGTCGGTGCGCGCCCCCGCCAGGGGGGCGTCATGGAGGCGGCGCACGGCCATGCCCTTCGCCGCCACCGGCTCCAGGTAGCCGAACCGCGCCATGACGCCGGTCAGGGCCGCCAGCGTGCGCTGGGCCTGCGTGGCTGCCTCGTCTTCCAGGGCCGCCGCGTGGCGCTCCGCCTCGGCCAGCGCCCGCAGGGCGGCCATCTCGCGCCGCAGGCTGCGCTCGTGCTCGCTCCGTACGGGACAGCGGTGGCAGGGGTGCTCCTGCAGAGCCGCCTCCAGGCTCCGCAGCTCACCGGCGGCCCGCTCCTCACTCTCTCGTACCCGCGCCAGGTCGCGCTCGAGTTGCTGCCTGGCGCTCTCCAACCGGCGCGCCTCGACGCCGGCCAGATCAGGTAGGTCCAGGCGCTTGAGCCGCGTCTGCAGGCGCCGCCACTCGCGGGGCCCAAGCAGGGCCCGCACGTTCTCCACCGGCCCGCTGACCTGGAGCAAGGCCTCCGGCAGCTCGACGGTCGGCCTGCCCTCCGGCACGCGGGTCACGTCTCCCCACTGGGTGATGGCCTCTACGCGGTTCCCGATCAGGACCAGGCCCGGCCCGCCCCCCAGGCGCCGGATGAACACGCCCCAGCCGCCGGGCCGGATGTCTTCCAGCGTGTGCGGTGGCTCGGCCCGCCCGCGAACGCCGGAGACGTAGATGACCTCGCCCCCCTGAAAGCGCTGAAACTCACGGCGCACCTCGTCCGGAGGCGGGACCGGCCAGGGCGGACGCGCCAGCTGCCGGAGCAAGACGGCGCGCCCGGCCTCGGCCTGCCTGGCGCGCTTGCGCGCATCCGAGAGGTCGCGCCGCAGGCCGTTGTACTCGACAATGGCCGTATCCGGCACGCCCTCATAGGGGCAGCGATAATGCAGCGCCTCCGCGCGGGCACGAAGCGTCTCTACCTCGGCGGCCGCGCTCTTGAGCTCGTCGTTCACCTGGAACTGGCGCAGGCTGGAGCCGAACAGCCGCACCAGCCGGTCGCGCGCCGCCGCGCTGCCGTCCCACAGCGCCGCGACCGTGTTGTAGCGAGGGGTGAAGGCGCTCTTGATCGGGAGCAGCTCCCCGGTAATGATCGACAGCACCTCGGCGCACGACATCCACGGCGAGTAGAGGGAGACGGCAAAGCCCTTCGCGTCCAGCCCGCGCCGGCCGGCGCGCCCGACCAGCTGGGAGTACTCATTCGGGGTCAGGGGCCGGCGCGTCTCCCCATCGAACTTGACCGGCTCGGCGATGACCACGCTGCGGGCCGGCATGTTGATGCCCAGGGCCAGCGTCTCCGTGGCGAAGACGACGCCGATCAGCCCCGCGGCAAACAGCTCCTCCACCAGGGCCTTGAGCAGCGGCAGCAGGCCGGCATGGTGGAAGGCGATGCCCCGCTGCAGCAGGGCCACCAGCCTCTGGACCTGCTCCAGGGCCTGGTCCTCCGGCGACAGCAGATTGAGGTAGGCGCTGATCCGCTCGTGCCGGCGCCGGCGGGCGGCGCGGTCCCCTATCAGGTCCAGGGCGGCGCAGCTCTCCGCCGCCAGCTCGCAGGCGCGTCGGCCAAATAGGAAGTAGATGGCCGGCAGCATGCCTTCCTGCTCCAGCGTGAGCACCACGTCGCGGGGGCGAGGGATCTCCCGCGGGCGCGCCCCGGCGGGGATGCCGGCCGGTCGGGGGTAGCGTGACTCACCACCCACTCTGAGTGGTGCGCGGGCCAGGCCCGCCGCGTCGACCAGCAGCTCCAGCCGGCCATCGACGAAGTAGTAGTGCTCCAGGGGCACCGGCCTCGTGCGGTGGCTGACCAGCACCGTCTCCCGATGGACGAGCGAGATCCAGGTAGCGATCTCGTCCGCGTTGGCCACGGTGGCAGAGAGGCAGACCAGCTGGACGAACTTGGGGCAGTACAGGATGGCCTCCTCCCAGGTGGTGCCCCGCTCCGGATCGGCCAGAAAGTGCACCTCGTCGAAGATGACGCAGCCCACGTCATCCAGGACGTGCGGGGTCTGCAGGAGCATGTTCCGCAGCACCTCGGTGGTCATGACCAGGACCTTGCCGTCCGGGTTCTCGGTGACGTCGCCGGTCAACAGGCCCACGTCGCCGTAGACGGCGCGCCAATCGCGGAACTTCTGATTGGACAGGGCCTTGATCGGCGAGGTGTAGATGGCGCGCAGGCCCTGCTCCCGCGCCAGGTGGATGGCGAATTCGGCGATCACCGTCTTGCCGCTGCCGGTCGGGGCGGCCGCCAGCACCGATCGTCCCGCGTCCAGGGCGTGGAGCGCCTCCAGCTGGAAGTCGTCGAGCGGAAAGGGGTAGCGCGCGGCGAAGCGCCGGATGGTGTCCGAGGTGATGGACGCGATTGCCGGCGCGGCGCGCCGGCGCCGTCGCGTCGCGGGGCCGGCGCCGGCGGACCTCGCCTGCCGGCGGGAAGTGGGCTCAGTTGCCTGGCTCGCACCTTCGACCGCGTTCGGTACAGTTCTCATCATCCTGCCGCGCCATGCGCCGGCCACTCTGAGCCGAGTCTAGCAGCCGTGAAGATCCGCGCCGTCACCATTGGCGCGCCCGTTCGCTTCCCCCTGCCGGCGGGCGTGCTCCCCGCCGCCGGCCGGCTGGCGCGCCTGATCCGCGAGGCGCTGATTGGCGCGGGGCTGGAGGTGCAGACCACGCGCCTGGCCACGCCCCCGCTCGACACCGCGCTCGCCGGCCGGCCGGGGCCGGCCGGCGGCGCCTCGGCAGCGCTGGACCTGGCGCGGGCCCTGGAACAGGACGGCGCCAGGGAGGGCCTCGAGTACTCGGCCCTGGGAGCGATCGATACGACGGCGCCCGGCCAGAGCGGGTGGGAGCCACTGCTGGAGGCGATGCCCGAGATCATTGCCAGGACGGAGCGGGTCTTTTGCGCGGCGATGGTCGGAACGCGCCGCCACGGCATCAATCTGGCCGCCACCCGCGCCTGCGGGCGCGTGATCGCCCGCGTGGCGCGGGAGACGCCGGATGGGTTCGGCAACCTGCGCTTCGCCGCCCTGGCCAACTGCCCACCCCACATCCCCTTCTTCCCCGCGGCCTACCACGACGGGGGGGAGCACCTTGCGGCCGGCATCGCCCTGGAGGCCGCCGACGTGGCCGTAGCCGCCTTCGCCGACGCCACGAGCCTGGAGCATGCGCGGGAGCGCCTGATCCAGGACCTGGCCGGCGCCGTGCAGCGGGTCACGGAGACGGCGGCCGGCGCCGTGGGGCGCTATCGCGGGCCGATGACGGCCGTCTTTACCGGCGTTGACCTCTCGCTGGCGCCGTTTCCCGCCGCGGATCGGAGCATGGCCGGCGCGCTTGAACGGCTGGGCCTGCCCGCCTTCGGCGCGCACGGCACCGCCTTTCTGGCAGCCTTCCTGACCGAGTGCCTGCAGCGCGTGGCCGGCGCGCTGGGGCAGGCCGCCCCCACCGGCTTCTCCGGCCTGATGCTGCCGGTCCTGGAGGACGCGGTCCTGGCCAGGCGCGCCGCCGAGGGCACCTTTGGCGTGGATAGCCTGCTCCTGTACGCGGCGCTGTGCGGGCTCGGACTGGACACGGTGCCCCTGCCGGGCGATACGGCGCCGGGCGAGCTCGGCGCGATCATCCTGGACATGGCCACCCTTGCCGTGCGCCTGAACAAGCCCTTGACGGCGCGCCTCTTTCCCGTGCCGGGCAAGCGGGCCGGCGACCCCGTGCAGTGGGACTTCGCCTACTTCGCCCCGTCGCGCGTGCTCCCCGTGCGAGGCCTGGCGCCCGCCGGCCTGCTGGCCCAGGCCGAACGCTACAATCCGGGCGCCGGAAAGGAAGATGCATCATGGCTGCAGACGAGAGCAACCAGTTCCACGGGATCATCCCGCCCATCCTGACCCCGCTCCAGGCGGATGGGATGGTGGACCTTCGCTCGCTCTTCCGGCTCACGCGCTGGCTGCTCCACGAAGGGGTGCACGGCATCTGGGCCTGCGGCACCACCGGTGAGTTCGCCTGCATCGACGCCGACGAGCGCGAGCACACCATTGGCACCTGCGTCGAGGCCGCCGACGGGCGCGTACCCGTGATCGCCAACATCTCGGACTGCAGCACGCGGCTGGTGATCGAGCACGGCAAGCGCGCGCTGCGGGCCGGCGCTGACGCCGTGGCCGTCACCCCACCCTACTACTACATCAACAGCCAGGACGAGCTGCTCGACCTCTACCGCGCGGTGCGGGACGCCATCGACGCGCCGCTCTTCGTCTACAACATCCCCGCCACAGTCAAGGTCAAGGTCGAGATCCCCACCATCGCCACCCTGGCCGAAGAAGGCACCATCGCCGGCATTAAGGACAGCCAGAACGACCTTGACTTTGCGCGCGGGCTGATTCAGGCCGTCGAAGAGCGCGGGGCGTCGCTGCGCGTTTTTCTGGGGACGCGCTCCCTGATCGACGCTGGCCTGCTGATTGGCGCCCACGGCGCAATTCCGGGCATCGCCAACGTCGTGCCCCGCGCCTGCGTCCAGGTCTATGAGGCGGCGCTGAAGGGGGACTGGGACGCCGCGGCGGCGGCCCAGCGCCTGGTCAATGCCGCGATGCAGTTGACCCGCGTGGTCAAGAGTTCCGCCCACTCAGCCGGCATGGGCGGCATGAAGGCGGCGCTCAAGGCCATGGGGGTGATCGCCACCGCCTACGTCGCCCATCCGCTGCGCACGCCTTCGGACGACGAGCAGGACCGCATCGCCCAGCTCGTCCGGGAGTTGGGCCTGCGCGCACCCGTGCCCGCCTAACGCGGACGCTTCACAACCAATCGTCTCTCCCTCTGGCAAAAGGCCGGGGTGAGGGCTCCCCCTAGAGTTCCCTCTCCCTTTGAGGGCGCCGAGCTTCCCCTCTCCCAAAGGGACAGGGTGAGGGCTCCACTCGTGCAGGATCGGTCATGCCCCCTCGGGGCGCCAACGCCCTGGGCCGGTCCCTCTCCCGTCAGGTGACGCGATAGATCTCGACCGCGCCCGACCAGCCGAGCACACTGCGCGCGCCAGGCTGCGTCGAGCCGGCGATGAAGTAGGCGCTGGCGCCGACACCGGCCCCACCCAGTCCGTGCCTGGGCGTGGGCAAGGGCGGAAGCGCGCGCCAGGTCCTGGCCTGCAGATCGAAGAGCTCGGCGTCGGGGAAGACGCGCCCGGGCAGGCCAGGATCTTCACCACCGGCGGCGATGAGCGCCGACCGCTCACCCGACGTCACCGCCGCCAGGCCCAGGCCGCTACGCGCCACCGGCAGCGGGGGTAGCGATTCCCAGCGATCAGCCACGGGGTCGTAGGCCTCGACCGTGGCCAGGTTCTGGCCGCGCCAGCGCCCGCCGACGGCGAAGACTAGCCCGCCGGCCGCGGCCACCCCCAGATGCTCGCGGGGCGCGCTCAGGGGCGCGCGTCGCTCCCAACGGTCGGCCACGGGGTCGTAGGCGAACGTACTCTGGGGCGCGTCGCCGGTCCCACCCGCAAAGATGAGGCGCCCCGCCACGGCCGCCATCCCGCCGGCCCACCGCCCCGCAGGCAGTGGCGCTACCGACTGCCAGCGCGTTCCATTTGGCAGCTCGAGAACGAGCATGTCGGAGCGGGGCGGGCGCCCGCACTGGTCGCTACCGCCGGCGACGAAGACCCGATGGCCGGCCGCGGCCGCCGCGGCGTGGTTCAGCGGATGGGGCCGGGCCGGCCCTTCCCGCCACGTGCCGTCACGCAGGTGCAGCACGTCAACGCGGGCCGTCGCGCCGCCGGCGCCGGCCAGCCCGCCGATGACGACGATCTCCTGCGCGGTCGCGACAACGGCCACCTCCCCTCGCGGCGCAGGCACGGCCGGGCCACGCGACCAGCCTGGCCCGGGGGTGGCCTCCCGCCGGAACGGCCCGCAGGCCCAGGCCGCGCTGGCGCCGGCCACCAGGGCCAGAGCGCCGAGACTGCGTCTAATCACGACATAGAGGCTACGATGCCGGGCTGGTAACGCGGGCGCGCAAGGTCCGGCCGACGCCACCTCATGGCCGTCATTCCCCCTCACTGTCTCCCCGTCCCCGTGCCTACGCGTCGGAGCAAGCCGCACGGCCGCTGCTTTTCCTCCCCGTCTCCCGCACGCGGGAGAAGGGGCCAGGGGGTGACGGCTGTCCTCCTCTCGCGGCGCAGTCCGAGCCGGCGGCACTCACGTCCACCGGCCGCGGTCCCCGTGCCCCTCCCCACGTCTCCGCGTCCCCACGTCGGGGCGGGGGTGTGGTGGGGTGGCGCTCGATCCCTGGCCGGGGGCGCCGCGTCCCCACGTCGGGGGGGGTGTGGCAGGGGCCGCGCCGCGTGCTCAGCGCGCCGCGACGCGGCCCCGATCCGGCACCCGCTCCTTGAACCGCAGCGCGAACTCGTACACCTGGAGGTATTTGCCGGCGCTCTGCGCCCAGGAGAAGTCCGCCTGCATGCCCTGCTCCTGCAGCCGGCGCCAGACCTCCGGATGGCGGTAGGTCTCGCAGGCGCGGATCACGGCGGCGAATAGATCCAGCGGATCGTAGCGCTCGAAGCGGAAGCCCCGCCCCTCGCCGGTGCGGGGGTTCCAATCCGGCACCGTATCCGCCAGGCCGCCGGTGGCGCGCACGACCGGCACGCTGCCGTAGCGCATGGCGATCATCTGTCCCAGGCCACACGGCTCGTAGCGGCTGGGCATCACAAAGATGTCCGCACCGGCATAGATGCGCTGCGCCAGCGGGGTATCGAAGCGGATGAAGGCCGCCGCGCGGTCCGGATGGCGCTGCTGCACCTGGAGCAGCGCCCGCTGGTAGTGCTCATCCCCCAGCCCGAGCACGACCAGCTGCACGGGCTGATGAAGCAAGGCATCCAGCACCGGCAGCAGGATGTCCAGGCCCTTCTGGCTGGTCAGCCGGCCGACCATGCCAATCAGCGGGCGGTGAGGATCGACCGGCAGGCCGGCCTCGCGTTGCAGGGCGGCCTTGTTTTGCGCCCGCAGATCGAGGCTGGCCACGCTGTAGTTGGCCGGCAGGTAGGGGTCGGTTCGCGGGTCGTAGCGCTCGAGGTCGATACCGTTCAGGATGCCGAAGAGGCGATCCTGGCGCTCCCGCAGCAAGGGGTCCAGCTTCTCGCCATATTCGGGGGTCAGGATCTCCCGCGCGTAGCGCTCGCTCACGGTGGTGATGGCGTCCGCGAACAGGATGCCGCGCCCCATCAGGTCGACCACGTGCGCCAGCTCCGCGATCTTCGGGTACAGGAAGCCGTACTCGGCCACGCCGGCCAGCCACAGGAAGCGGAAGTCGAAGATCCCCTGATAGGCCAGGTTGTGGATGGTGAAGACGGTGGCGGTATCGACGAAGAAGGGGTCGTCCTTGTAGATCGTGTTCAGCCAGTTCGGCACGATGCCGGTGTGCCAATCATTGCAGTGGATGACGTCCGGGCGCCAGTTGAGCGCGCGGCACATCTCCAGCGCGGCGCGGCAGAAGAGGACGAACCGCTCGCCGTCATCCGCGTAGCAGTAGATGTGCTCCCGATTGAAGTACCGCTCGCTCTCGACCAGATACACCGGCACAGCGGCAGGCTCCTGGCCAGCAGCCAGACGTAGCTCCCCGCGGCGGATGGTGACCGGCTCCAGCCAGTCGCCAAGGGGAACGGCCAGGCGCGGAACCACAGGCTCAGGCGCCAGGGCCGACTCGGGGATGAGGCCGTACCGTGGCAGGCACACCCGCACGTCGACCCCGTACCGGGCGAGCGCCTTGGGCAAGGCAGCCGCCACGTCCCCGAGGCCACCGGTCTTGGCGAAGCCTTCTACCTCCGCACTGAGGAAGAGCACGCGCAGCGGCCGCCGGCCGTGCGAAGAGACCGCCGGTTTCGCCAGGTCCCCTGGGCCCCTCAGCTCCGCCGCCATCACGCCGCCTGGCAGGCCTTCGGCCAGGTTCCCCAGGACCTGGCCTTCGACGCCGGCGATATCCCGCTGTGATCGTTCCAAGTCTGGCCGCGCACCCTTTCCGCCAGTTGCTATCGCAACTCCTGTACCACTACAAGTTAACGCCCCTGGTATATGAAAAGTTCGCATCTGGTTGAGGTGCGGCCGGACGCAGCGCTGTGGCGGGGACGCTGCGTTCGCTTCCGCAGGCCACGGCCACAGACCGCGGGGTGGGATCATGCCTCCGCCGTGATCGTGATGGCGCATGGCCAGCGCTGCCGCCGGCCATGCGCCACAGCGCGCAAAAGCGCAGGCCGTGCCCGCCCCGCGTTTACCGAAGCGCGAGCCTGGCCCGCGGCATCAATGGCGGAAGTGGCGCTAGCCGGTGACGACCATGGCCAGGCCGTGCCGGTCGGCCGCCGCGATGGCCGCCTCGTCCTGCCTGGCGCCCCCCGGGTGAGCGATGGCGGTGGCGCCGGCGGCCGCCGCGGCCTCCACCGCATCGGGGAAGGGGAAGAACCCATCCGTGGCCATGACAGAGCCGGCGCACGGCCGCTCCGGCGTGGCCGGCCCCACGTCTCGCCCCGCCTCGCGGTTCTTCTCTAAGCCGCGCCGCGCGACGTGCGTGGCCGCGATCACGGCATCGATGCGGCTCATCTGTCCGGCGCCGACGGCCACGACGGCGCCGTCACGCGCGAACACGACGGCGTTGGAGCGGACGTGCTTGACCACCTGCCAGGCGAAGCGAAGGTCGCGCAGCTCCTGCTCGGCCGGCAGGCGCCGGCTCACCGTCTGGAAGGTCACGGCGTCGATCGGCACGCAGTCGTACGTCTGGGCCAGGAACCCGCCCAGCACCTGCCGGTAGTGAAGCGCCAGACCGGGCAGCAGGGCGCTTTCCGGCGCGGGCCGAGGCAGCGGCAGCTGGACGACGCGCGTCGAGCGCGCCGGCCGGCCGGTGCGCCTGCTGATGCGCGTGAATACCTGGAGCGCGTCGGCGTCGTAGCCGGGCGCCACCAGCACCCAGTAGAGGACCCCGCCCATGGCGTCCGCCATGGCCCGGTCCACCACACGGTTCGCCGCCACCACGCCCCCAAAGGCGGAGACGGGATCGCCCTGGAAGGCCTTCCAGTAGGCCTCGACAAGCGTCGCCCCTGTGCCCACGCCGCAGGGGTTGTTGTGCTTGACGATGGCCACGGCCGGGTCGTCAAGCTCCGCGACGATGGCGTAGGCGTTGTCCAGGTCCAGCAGGTTGTTATAGGACAGGGCGTCGCCGCTCAGCTGGCGGAGATCGGCCAGGCTGGGCCCGCCGAGGCGGGGGTCCGCAAAGCGGTAGAAGACCGCCTGCTGGTGCGGGTTCTCGCCGTAGCTGAGGGGCATCACCTGGCGCAGGGGGAGCGCGACGCGCTCGGCGAAGCGCTCGCCACAGGCTGCGGCCAGGTACTGGGCGACGTAGGCGTCGTAGTGCGCCGTGTGCGCAAAGGCCTTCTGCGCCAGCCGCGCGCGCATCGACCGCGGCACGCCTCCGGCCCGTAGCGCGGCCAGGACTGGCTCGTAATCGCTCGGGTCAGTGACGACCACCACGTGCTCGAAGTTCTTGGCCGCGGCGCGGGCCAGGGCCGGCCCCCCGATGTCGATCTGCTCGATCGCCTCCTGCACCGGCGCAGGGAGCGCCCCGTCGCCCTCGGCCAGGGCGCCGTAGGGCGCCGGCCGCGCGCCGATGGTCTCCAGAAAGGGATACAGGTTGACGGCCACGAGGTCAATGGGCGGGATGCCGTGCTCGGCCAGCTGGGCCAGGTGCGCCGGCAGGTCGCGCCGGGCGAGAATGGCGCCGTGGATCCTGGGGTGCAGGGTCTTGACGCGCCCATCCAGGATCTCGGGAAAGCCGGTCAGATCCTCCACCGCGGTGGCGGGAATGCCGGCCTCCTGTAACGCCGCCTGGGTCCGCCCGGTGGAGATGAGCTCCCAGCCCAGGGCGGCCAGGCCGCCAGCGAAGTCGGCCAGGCCGGTCTTGTCCCACACGCTGAGCAGTGCGCGCACGCTATGATCCCCTTTAGTCCGTCAGTCCGATGCAGCGATATTTTGACAAGACCGTGCCCGATGCCGTCCCGGGCGAGGTGGCGCGCGAGGTCGTCTACCAGCGCCTGAACTTCCCGCCGGGCGTCGACCACCCGGTGCGGCGCCCGTACGTGGCGATCAACATGGTCAGCACCGTCGACGGCAAGGTGGTGATCGGTGGTCCGGGCACGACGGGGCTGATTGGGAGCGCCACCGACCACTACCTGATGGGGCGCATCGAGTTCCAGGCCGACGGCGTGCTGCTGGGGGCGGGGCTGGTGCGCGACGACGATCCGCCGTACCCGTCGCTGACCGACGAGCAGCGTCGGGCGCGGGAGGCGCTGGGGCTCCGTCCCAACCCGCTGTGGGCCATCGTCAGCACCCGCGGCCACTTCGACCGCCTGCCGCGGGTCTTCGCCGGAGGGCGGGAGAACACGGCGGTGTTCGTGTCCCAGGCCATGACGGCCGAGCAACGCGCGCGTCTCGAACCCCATACCCAGGTGTTCGTCGCCGGCAGCGGGTGGGTCGAGCCCAGCGTGCTGGGGCGCATCCTGCGCGACGAGCTGCAGGTGCGCCGCCTGGTCTGTCTGGGCGGCCCGACGCTGAACGCTACCCTGTGCTACGACGGGGCCGCCGACGAGCTATTCGTCACCTTGGCGCCAAAGCTGCAGGGAGGCAGCCGCATGCCAACCCTCCTGGAAGGCGCGGGCTATCCCCCCGCGGCCCTGCCCAAGCTGGAACTGCTCTCGCTGTACGGCGATGGGAGCGAGCTCTACCTGCGCTACAAGCTGCCGCCGGCGGACGTCCTCCGCATGAGAGGGAGCGCCCCTGTGGTACACTTGGATGTCACACGGGCACCACGGGCACGTAGCTCAGCTGGTTAGAGCGTTCGGTTCACATCCGAAAGGTCCGGGGTTCGAGTCCCTGCGTGCCCACCAGTGGACGAAGCCGGGTCAGAAGGCCCGGCTTCGTGCGTTACGGCGGCTAGCTTCTGCGGAACAGTTCCGGTGGCTCCTGTGGGATACTTCCCGCCCCGCGCTCTTGTCCGCCCTAGCGTGCTCGTCCAGCGCGAACAGCGCCCCCTGGCGAAGGCCGGCATATGCTGGTCCACCGTGAGCATCATCACGTCCGGCGGCGTCCCTCCAGCCAGCGCCGCGGTGAGTTTCCCTCAGGCGGGCTCGTACCCGCCCACGTTCTCCATCGTCACGCGCACGTCGCCACGCTTGGCGTGGAACTCCTTCGTCAGCTTGACCTGCGCTTGCTCAGAAGCTCCGCCAAGCGATAGCCAGTACGTGATCGCCACCGGCTCCTTGAAGGTGAAGCCGGTTGGTCCCAGGCGCCCGCCTTTCGCGCTGCTCGCCGTACCCGCCGTACCCGCACCGCACGCCGCTGCGCCGGTCGTCATGGGGGCGAGCACCGCCGTCGCGGCGCGACTGTTCCGGGCGGTGCACGGCGACCGTGCGGCCGAGGTCGTCATGGGGGCGAGCACCGCCGTCACAGCGCGACCCAGCACCTCGCGCCGCGTGCCTCTACCGGGCGGCCGGGCTTCACCGGACTGGTCTGGACCTGTCATTGCTCCACGTCGCTCCCGTACCGCACGATGGCCGCCGGCGGCAGGGACATCTGTCGCCTAGTGGGCCCTTTGTCATGCCGATTGCCATTCCACCAGGGGAGCCAATGGCCACAGCCATGCCAAGTGACCCACTAGCCGACATTCGCTGTCTGGTAGCGCACCTGCACGCCTGCCAACCGCTCCAGGACCGTAGTGTATGCGCCCCAGTCCTGGTCACCCAGCCCCTACGCCACCGCCACGGCGTACAGCTCGCGCGCCAGGCCTCCCAGCAACAGGGGCACGGCGTTCTCCCGCGCCAGGTTGAGTGCCAGACCCAGATCCTTGTGCGCCAGCCTGGCCTTGAACCCGGGCCCAAGGTCTCCCTTGAACACCTTGTTCCGGAACGTGTTGTCCAGGTGCCAGCAGCCCGCCGCCGTCCCGGTGAGCACCGGTAGTAGGGTTTCCGGCGGCACGCCTGCCTTTGCCCCCAGCACCACCGCTTCGGCCACGGCCAGCAGGATGGAACTAGAGAGCAGGTTGTTCACGACCTTCACCGTCGCCCCCGCGCCCACCGGGCCGCAGTGGTAGATGGTGTCGCCCATCCGCTCCAGGAGCGGCCGGCACTCTTCCAGGACCTGGCTATCGCCGCCGACCATGATCAGCAGGGTGCCCGTTTCGGCGGCCGCGGAACTCCGGCCCACCGGCGCGTCGATCATGTGCACACCCCGGCGCTCCGCCGCCGCCGCGACCTCCCGCGTCACGGACGGATCGATCGTGCTCATCTCGATCAGCACCTACCCCGGACGCATGCCCTCCAGGGCGCCGCCTTCCCAGCACGGCGCGCCGCACGTCCGCGGGGTCCGGCAGCATCGTGATCACGGCATCCGCCCCCACTGCGGCTTCCCGCACCGAGCCGGCCCCTCGCGCGCCGGCCGCTTCCAGCGCCGCCATCGCTTCCGGACGTACGTCGTAGACCGTGAGCGAATAGCCGGCGCGCAAGACGTTCTTCGCCATGGGCATGCCCATGGTGCCCAGACCGATGAACCCCACGTGCTGTAGCCGTCCTGCTGGTCCTGTCATCTGCGCCGCCTTTCCACGCCAGTGTACGCTCCAATCGGGGGCTGAGCGCCGATCAGGCGGCATACTGTGCATGCCATGCGCGTAGTTATTGCGGGCCCGGGGGCCCTTGGCACCTGCTACGGAGTGCTCCTGGCCCGCGCTGGGGCCGAAGTGTGCTTGCTGGCCAGGCCGGAGCGCGCGCCGGCCCTGCGCGCCGGCCTGCGGGTCAGCGGGCTGGTCGACGCGGTGGCCCGGCCGGAAATCGTGACCTCCGGCCGCGAGGCGGGCCACGCCGACTACGTGTTCCTCACCACCAAGACCCTGGACACCGACGCCGCCATCGAGGCGCTCCAGGGCATCGATGGGCAGTGCTTTCTCTCCCTCCAGAACGGTCTGGCCAAGGACGACGCGCTGGCGGCCGCCTTCGGCGCCGACCGGGTCATCGGCGCCGCCTGCGCCGTGGGCGCCCACCTGGTGGAGCCGGGCCACGCCCGCCTGACGCTGAACGTGGCCACCTGGATCGGCGAGCTTTCCGGCCAGACATCGGAACGCGTGGCTCGGCTGGCGGCGGTGCTGCGCGCTGCGGGGTTCCCCGCATGGAGCGTACCCAACATTCGCGCCGTGGAGTGGTACAAGCTCTGCATGCTCCTTCCCGGCGCGCTCATCACTGCGCTCAGCCGGCGAAGCTACGACGAGATGGCGCTGCACCCGCACCTCGGTCCGCTGTGGGTGCAGCTCCTGCGCGAGACCTGCGCCGTGGCGCGGGCGCATGGCATGGAGCTGGTCGATCCGCCCGGCTCGCCGTGGCGACTGGGCTCCTGGCAGGCCATGCCGGACGAGGCCGTGCTGGCGGAGCTGCGCGCCATCGGCGAGCGCCAGCGGGCGGCGGGTGAAAAGACCTATCCCTCGATGGCCCAGGATGTCCTGGCCGGACGGCGCACCGAGGCTGAGGACCTGGCCGGCGACCTGGTCCGCCGCGCCAACGCGGCCGGCGTGCCGGTACCGGCCACGGAGACGTGCTATCGCCTGGTGCGCGGCCTGGAGGACGGGTTCCCCGCGGCGGGTACTCCCCCCGGCCTTCACCTCCCGCCGGCGGGGACGCCGGGGGCGGCCTGAGCCTTGCCTGCAAACCAGCACGCCGGCCGCTCGGCAGCGCGAGGCGCCCCTCCGACGCCCCGCGCTGCGGGCGGACCGGTCAACTGGCTCGCGGCCCGCCGCTGAGAGCCACGCTGCCTGCGCTGCGCCCTGCGGGCGAGGCTGCCTATTGGCTTAAGATCTGGTTGCCCAGTTGCACGGCCTTGGCCGTGGCGTCCGCGACGCTCGTCTCCCCGCGGAAGTATTTGGTGAGCTCGGCGTTGACGGTGCTGATCAGCTCGGTGTAGCGGTGGTTCGCCGGCAGGCGCAGCGAGCCGGCGCCCTGGGGATACGCCTTGATCGTGTTGGAGTAGATTGGATCGAAGGCCAACAGCTTGGGATCCTGCCACACGTCGGTGCGCCCGCCCGGGCTCCCCGCGCCGCCGAAGACCTGCTCGATGCCATTCTCCTTGTTGGTGATGAACTTGAGGTACTCCCAGCAGGCCTCCACCTTGTCCAGCTTGGTGATGCCCATGCCCGAGCCGGAGGCCTGGGTGCCGCGGCGTCCCCCCGGCCCCTTCGGCATCAGGCCGATGCCTAGCTCGAACTTGATCTCTTCCTGCCCCGGCTTCTTGTACTCCGCCACCAGGCCCGGCGTGGTGTGATGCATCGCCAGCTTGCCCATGGCGAACAGGCCCCGCGCGCCACCGAGGTTGAGCGGCGCGCCCTGGACCTGCCGGAAGAGGTCGTCGATGACCTGGAACTTGGCCTGGGCGTTGTAGACGAACTCGAAGCCGGCACGCGCCTCGGCCGAGTCGATCAGCACTCGCTTGCCGGCCTCATCCAGGAACTCACCGCCGTGCTGGCGCACCCAGAAGGCGCCGAACTCGCTGAAGCCCCACGACGGCCACCACCCCCAGACGTCATCAGCCCGCCTGGTCAGCTTCTGCGCCGCCACGATCAGTTCGTCCTGGGTCCAGTTGCCGTCGTCGGGGACGGTAATGCCGGCCGCCTTGGTCATGCTCTTGTTGTAGTAGAGCACGGCGGTGCCGTAGTGGGCGTGCGTGGGCAGAGCGTACAGCTTGCCGGCCACGGTGAACGCGTCCAGCATGGACTTGAAGTACGGCCGGAGGTCGAACCTCTGGTCCTTCTTGATCAGATCATCCAGCGGCTTGAAGATGCCCTTGCTCGCCTGCTCGCGGCCGGCCACGCCATCGGCCAGCACCCCGAACCAGGACATGTCCGGCAGCGTCCCGCCGGCCGCCAGGACGGTCAGCTTTTCGCCGACGTTGGGTTGCGCGTCGACGAGGGTGACGGTGATGTTGGTCTGGGGCGTAAAGATGGTCTTCGCCTGGCGGTCGTAGAACTGGCTGTGCCCTGTCGGGCTGGCGACCCCCGGCCGCGTCAGCACCTCGATTGTCACCGGTCCTCTGGACGCGGCCGGCTTGGACGGCTCCGCCCCACCCAGCCGGCCACAGGCGGCCAGAGTTATGGTCGAGAGGCCAGCGGCGCCGCGAGCAAGCACACTCCGGCGCGTCGTTGCCGCCCCTACCATCGCGGCCGGCTGAAAGATCGTGCGAGATGTTCTCATGATTGTGTCCCTTTGTCCTTTTATTGCCGCTTATTGTCGCTCGGAGGATACGCTCCGCTACTAGTACCTGGCCACGGTGTTTCTGCTGAGCTCCGCAATCTGGCCCGCATCCAGCAGGATCACCGTGGCGGAGTACTAGGCATGAACGCGCTGGTCAGAGGTGCGGGCAGTGCCGCACCTCTGACCACTTCTGGCCGCCGACTCCCACCTGCTATTGCGCAAGGATCTGGCTCCCGATCTGAACGGCCTTGGCTGTAGCATCCGCCAGGCTGGTCTGGTTACGGAAATAAGCCTCCAGTTCCTTGTTCACCGCGCTCACCAGTTCCGCGTACCGGAAGTTTGCGGAATAGCGCAGCGAACCGGCTCCTTGCGGGAAGGCCTTGACGATCGTTGAGTAAATCGGGTCAAAGGCCAGTAGCTTGGGATCCTGCCAGACGTCCACACGCCCGCCCGGGCTCCCCGCGCCGCCGAAGACCTGCTCAACCCCGTTCTCCTTGTTGGTGACGAACTTGAGCCACTCCCAGGTGGCCTCCACCTTGTCCAGCTTGGTGATGCCCATGCCCGAGCCGGAGGCCTGGGTGCCCCGCCGGCCCCCCGGTCCCTTCGGGAAGAGAGCGATGCCCAATTCAAACTTCCCGTTAGCGGGGGAGATTTGGTTCGGGCCGGGGCTCTTCCACTCGGCGACAAAGCCAGGCGTCCAGTTGACGAACCCGAGCTTGCCCTCCACGAACAGGACGTTCGCTCCCTTGCCGTCGTCGCGGTAGTGCTTATCGATGGTCTGGAACTTTGCCTGGGCGTTGTAGATCCACTCTAGCCCGGCGCGGGCCTCGCTTGAATCGAGCAAGACCTTCCGGCCCGCCTCGTCCAGAAACTCGCCGCCGAACTGGCGTACGTAGAAGACCCCGAACTCGCTGAACCCCCACGGGGAGAAGTAACCCCAGATATCCTGGTCCCGCTTGACGAGCTTCTGCGCAGCAGGGATGAGATCGTCGATGGTCCAGCTGCCATCGTCAGGCACGTTGATCCCCGCCGCCCGGGTCATCGTCTTGTTGTAGTACAGGACGTTGGTGCCATAGTGGCCGTGTGTCGGCAAGGCGTAAAGCTTGCCGCCGATGCTAAACACGTCGAGCAGCGCTTTGAAGTACGGTGACTTGTCGAACCTCTGGTCCTTCTTGATCAGATCATCCAGCGCCTTGAAGATGCCCTTGGTCGCCTGCTCGCGACCGGCGTTCCCGTCAGCGACCACGCCAAACCAGGCGGCATCCGGCAACGTGCCGCCGGCGGCCATGACCGTGAGTTTCTCGCCCACGTGCGGCTGCGCATCGATGAAGGTAACCGTGATGTTGGTCTCCGGCGTAAATATGGCCCTGGCCCGCTTGTCATAGAACTGGCTATGCCCCGTGGGGCTCGCCACGCCCGCGCGCGTGACGACCTCGATGGTTACCGGCCCCCTGGCTCTCGTCGGCTGCGCCGCCGGCGTGCCTGCTGCCGGCCCGCAAGCGGCGATGGCTGCTCCCGATACGCCAGCCACTCCGGCGGTGAGCGCCCGCCTCCTGGTCATCGTCGCTGCTGCGTCTGTGCTCATCCCTCGCATCGGTGTTCCTCCCTTTCCCGCGGTTAGCGCCGACCATTGCCTCCAGGGCTGCACCATTCCAACGCCACACCACGCTCCATGCGCCCGACCTGGTGCGCCAGCCTTACTGTATGGCACCTGTAAAGGAAGCGCAAGAGCGGGCCGTGCCGGCTACCAGCCGCCCCGACTGGTACACCGCCTGGACGCGGTGCACCGCACGAATGTCCGCGGCCGGATTACCCTGCACCACCAGCAGGTCGGCCAGCCGGCCGGGGGCAATCGTGCCCACCAGATCCGCCAGGCCCAGCGCCTCGGCCGGAATGGCCGTGACCATGCGCAGCGCGTCCAGCGGGGGAATGCCGGCCCGCTCGGCCATCAGCGTCAGCAGCCAGGGCAGGTCGGTGCACTGATCGTCCCACTGGCCGTAGATGGCGTCGGTGGAGAAGAAGCTGGGCACGCCGAGCTCAATGCCGCGCCGGAACCAGCGCCAGCGCTCCTGGAGCGTCTCCAGCTGGCGTCGCTCAGCCGCGGAGAGAGGCTGGTCGAGCGGTTTTTCGGCCAGGACTCGGCTAGGCTGGCTGGCCATGTTGCAATAGATACCGCGCTCGGCCATGCGCCCCGCCACCCCTTCGTCGAAGGCATGGCGCTCGCCACGCTCGTCGAGCCACAGGCAGTGCTCGATCGTATCGACGCCGGCCTCCACGGCGCGGGCGATCCCCTCCGTCCCCAGGCAGTGCGCGGCGACGTGGCGGCCGAGCCGGTGGGCGTCGTCCACGATGGCGCGCAGCTCCTCGACGGAGAACTGGGCGCGCCCCACGTTGCTGCCGGGGGTCATCCGGCCGCCGGTCGCCATCACCTTGATGAAGTCTACGCCCTCCTTGACCAGACGGCGGACCAGGGTGCGGGCCTGCGAGGCCGAATCGACTTCGCCCCCGCAGACCCAGAGGTGGCCGGTCGTGGTGGTCACCGGCGGGCCGCTGACCAGGATGCGGGGGCCCGGAAGCAGGCCGCCGGCAATGCCGTCTCGCAGGGCCTGCAGGAACGTGCCACGGCTGCCGCAATCGCGGACGGTGGTGACGCCCGCCGCCAGGAGCAGCCGCGCGTGGCAGGCGGAGCGAACCAGCAGCTGGTGGTCATTGAAGCGGGCGGCGTGCTCGTAGATCGTCTCGCCGTGGCGGTACATCAGGTGGACGTGGGCGTCGATCAGGCCGGGCAGGACGGCGCAGCCGCGGAACTCCCTGACCTCCGCATCCGGCGGCACCGGTACCGCATCGTGGGGGCCGGCGGCGACGATACGGCCGTCCTGGATCAGGATCGTGGCCGGCTGGATCGGCGGCGTGCCGGTGCAGGGGATGGCCGTATCGGCGCGGATCACGAGGCGGTGGGGAGACGGAAGCATGGCCACATTCTAAGCGAAGTGGCCAGACTGCACCGCCATGCCCCCGACCATCGCGCGGGCACCGGCTGGCGCCAATGGCGGCACCGCTTTCCGCGTCAGCGTGACGTAGGGCTCCTGCAGTACCTGAACGCTCAGGACCCCAGTCTCACTCTCCCATAGCCGTTCGACGAGCGCCTTGGCTTTCGGGCGGCCATTCCCGTGTTGCGCAGCAAGAGTTCCACAGGAGTGGCGGGGACAGATTACTTCTGTCGCGCCTCACCCGTCTCCCACATGCCCAGCACGTTGTAGCCGGCGTCAACATGGAGGATCTCACCCGTGATATTGCGACCCCAGTCGCTGCACAGGAAGACGGCGGCGTTGCCCGCATCTTCCATGTCGATGTTGCGGCGCAGCGGGGCGCGTTCACCGGCGGCGTGCAGCATGGTCATGAAGCCGGGGATCCCGCGCGCCGACATGGTGCGCAGCGGGCCCAGCGAGAGCAGGTTCACGCGCACGTTGTCCGGTCCGAGGTCGACGGCCAGGTAGCGGCCAATGCTGTCCAGCGCTGCCTTGGCCACCCCCATGATCTTATATCCCAGCACCACCTTCTCCCCGCCGTAGTAGGTCATGGCCACGACGCTCCCGCCGCCGCGGCGCCGGAACAGGGGCAAGGCGCCGCGGGCCAGAGCCAGCAGCGAGTAGGCGCTGCTCTCCATGGCGATACGAAAGTCGTCCAGGCTGGCCTCTACGAAACGACGCTCGAAGACCGACGGCGGGGCGAAGGCGATGGCATGGATGAGGAAGTCCAGCCCGCCGAACTCACGGTCGATCTGGGCATAGGCCTGCGAGACCTGGTCGTCCTCGGCGGCGTTATCCAGTTGAACGAGTAGCGCCCGCGGGATCTCCGCCGTGAGCTCCTGCGCCTGGCGCGCATAACGGGCCTGGTGCGTAAAAGCGAGGCGGGCGCCCTCGCGCAGACAGGCTTGCGTGATCCCCCAGGCCACGCCGTACTTATTGGAGAGCCCGGCGATCAGGCCGAGCTTGCCTTCCAGCAGACCGGACATCGCGTGTGTCCTCCCCTTTGAACCGTCTCGCGTCCCGCCCGTGAGAGCCTGGCGCCAAGGGCGTCACTGCCGCAGCGTGGCCACCAGGCGGCGCGGATGAAGGAGCAGCTCGAGCGCGTCGATGATGGACCGCGCGACGAGGTCGGCGTTCTGTAGCGCCTCCAGGCTGGTCCCTTCCGGGCCGAGCACGGCGATACTGAGGGCCGCCTCCTTGAGCATCTGGGCGTCGTTGGCGCCGTTGCCAATGGCCACGACCCCCGCCGCCCCCAGCTTACGAACCAGCTCCGCTTTCTGGGGCGCCTCCGGCTGGCCGTGCCCCAGGCGGACGGCCTCCATGCCGAGCTCCCCATCGATCGCGCTCTGCCGCCCATAGGTGTCGGCCGTGACCATCACCACCTCCAAGCTGCGGGCCAGCCGGCTGATCCGCTCGCGCACCCCGGGGATGAGGTGGCCGTCCTCAGCGATGGTCCCGTTGACGTCGAGGACCAGACGCTCCAGCGCCAGGGTGCCGCGGCCGGGGATGTCGATGGA
This sequence comes from Chloroflexota bacterium, assembly GCA_034437795.1. Lineage (GTDB taxonomy): Bacteria > Chloroflexota > UBA11872 > UBA12225 > UBA12225 > DAOTTI01. Next base: position 20,999 of record DAOTTI010000189.1, read on the forward strand.
GAGCATATTCGCTAGCGCTCACCGCGTTACGGGGTGGCCCGCACGATACATTGTAAGGGTGCATCACCCAGGCAGGCCTCTTACCGCGACGCCGGCGACCGTGGCCGTGCTGGCTGCGATGGCGCTGGTGGCGCTGATGGCTGGGCTCGCCTGCCGACCGGCCGAGCGGGGTACCCCCGGCGGGAGCTCGCCTGCGGGGACGCCGGTGCCGCCGGAGGCCCAGGCGGGGGCTGACGCCGCCCTGCGCGAAGCCTCTGGCAGGCTCGGCCTACCCCGCGACCAGTTGGCCGTGATACGGATCGAGCCCAGGGAGTGGAGCGATACGTCCCTGGGCTGCCCGCAGCCGGGGCAGATGTACGCCCAGGTGATCACGCCCGGCTACCTGATCATCGTCTCGGGGCGCGGCCGGCAGTTGGAGTACCACACCGATACCCGCGGCCGCGTGGTGCTGTGCCGCTGAGCCCTCTTTCTGTGCTTTTCTCGTCATCTCCCTCAAGTAGGGTCGGCGACGTTCCACAGGAAGTCGCGACGCCGCAGAACCATCAACTTGAGAGAGCACAGCCCTGAAGCCAGGCTAGAACAGCACACGCCGGCGTCGTTGAACCTTGAACCTTGAACTTGGCCTAGTGCACCATCAGGCCAGCGATTTGGCATTGCCTTCCCTGGTGCGCGGGCTCGCATTCCCAAAGAGGTCGTCTGAAACAGCACTAGGGGCACAGTACGAGCTGACCGCCGGTGGCGTTGGTGTGGTATTCCAGGCGCTGGCCGGCGCCGGAAACGATGATCAGGTAGCCGGGCGTGATCACCTGGGCGTACATCTGCCCCGGCTGCGGACAGCCCAGGGAGGTGTCCGGCCACTCCCGTTCCTCCACCCGCTCCACCACGAGCTGCTCGCGCGGCACGCCGAGGCGCGCGGCCGCGTCCCGCAGCACGGCCTCGACCGCAACTCCGGCGGCGGGATCCCCTACCATTGGCGTCGGCCTCGGCGCAGGCGTCGGCGTTGGCGCAGCCGCCGGCGCACGCTCCCACTCGAACGGCGGATCGGTATTGAGCCGCTGCTGCAGGCCGCGGGGCCCGAGGAGCCACGTGCGATAGCCATCGGTGAACGCCGTGAGGTTATCGGCCTTGCGCCAGACGAGCAAGCCCCCGGTGGTACGCTGCTCCGCGTTGCCGTTGATCGGGTTGAAGCGCTCTGGCTCCAGGCAGTCCCCCACCACCTCGGCGCCGATCAGGTGGCGCAGATTGGCGAACCCGAGCACGAACCCGCAGGGCGCCTGCGCCCCCGCCGGCCAGGGCACGCCGGCAACGAGGATGGCACCGACGATGGCAGCGAGGCCCCACGCGGCCGCCCGCAGCACACGCGCCGGCCGGACCCCCGCGAGCGGGACGCGCGACGTCGCACAGAGGCTACTCCCGAGCACGACGTGCCTGGCGCGGCCGTCGGCCAGGGGGGCGCACAGCGCCGCGCAGAGGCCGCCGCGTGGGGCCTGCAGGGCCGAGGCGAACGCGCGCAGACGACGCAGGATGGCATGCGGGCGCGGCGCTCGTTGCGCCGGTCCGACCTGACGGTAGACAGCCATAGTCCGGTACGGGTATGCCGTTAGGCAAAGAGTACACTGGAACTCGCCTCAGGACGAGCGCCGGCATGGGGCACCAACACCGGGGACACCAGCAGAGGAGGGCACGCCGTGGTGGAACCAGAGCTGATCGCAGACTACGCCTGCCATACGGGAGAAGGGCCATTGTGGCACCCCATGGAGCGGTGCGTGTACTGGTGCGACATCCCGCGCGGACGGATCTTCCGTTACCACCCCGCGACGGGCCAGCACGAGCAGGTATTCGCCGGAGAGCCGGTCGGCGGGTTCACCATCCAGGACGACGGCTCGCTCCTGCTCTTCATGGCCAGGGGCGCTGTGCGCCGCTGGCGGCAGGGGGAGCTCACGACCCTGATCGACGAGATCCCGGAAGCGCGCCACTCGCGGTTTAACGACGTGATTGCCGACCCCGCGGGGCGGGTCTTCGGCGGCACCATGGCCACAAAGGATGCGCCCGGCAAGCAGTACCGCCTGGACCCCGATCGCAGCCTGCACGTCGTGATCGACCGCGTCCGCACGCCCAACGGCATGGGGTTCACGCCCGATCGGAGGCAGATGTACTTCACCGACTCGCCGGACCTGGCCATCTACAAGTTCGATTACGACGAGCGGACCGGTGAGATCAGCAACCGGCGGGTGTTCGTCCAGACGGAGCCGGGCCAGGGCGTGCCGGACGGCATGACCGTGGACGCGGAAGGCTTCGTCTGGTCCGCACGCTGGGATGGGAGCTGCCTGGTTCGGTACGACCCCGAGGGAAGGGAAGAGCGCCGCGTCTACTTTCCGGCCAAGAAGGTGTCGAGCGTGACGTTCGGCGGCGACGACTACACCGACATCTACGTCACCACCGCCGGCGGGCACATCAAGGAGCAGGACGGGCCCCTGGCCGGCGCCCTCTTCCGGATCAATCTGGGGATCAAGGGCGTGCCTGAGTTCCTCTCCCGGATCAGGGTGTAAGGGGCGCGCGCCACCGCTCCGTGGGGGGCGGCGAGAGGACCATGAGCGATCGCGTACGGATCGGCGTCATCGGGACCGGTCTGTTCACAGACCTGATGCACCTGCCCAATCTCAAGAGCCACCCCCGCGCCGACCTCGCCGCCATCTGCGGACGCAACCAGGAACGGGCCGGCCTGCTGGCGGCCAGGTACGCGATCCCCCAGGTCTATCACGACTACCGCCGGCTGATCGATCGCGGGCAGCTTGACGCAGTGGTCGTCGCCACGCCCGACGACCTGCATTACCCGATGGTCATGCACGCGCTTGAGGCGGGGCTCCACGTGCTGTGCGAGAAGCCCCTGACCTTGACCGTCGCGCAGGCGCAGGAGATGCTCGAGCGGGCCGAGGCGCGGGGCGTCAAGCATATGACCTACTTCACCTTCCGGTGGCTCCCGCCATACCGGTATCTCCACCACCTGATTGGCCAGGGATACCTCGGGCGTTGTTACCACGCCGAGTTCCGCTTCCTGGCCGGCTTTGGGCGCGTCCTGGCCTATAGCTGGCGGTTCGATGCGCGGCGCTCGCTCGGCGCGCTGGGCGACCTGGGGGCGCACCTGGTCGATCTGGCCCGCTGGCTGATCGGCGAGATCCAGCCGGTCGCGGCCACGCTGGATCGCTACGTTACGCGTCCGCGGCCCGAGAACGGGCGGCGGACGCGGTTCAAGCCGGCCAACGAGGCAGCGCACCTGCTGGTCCGCTTCACCAACGGCGCCCAGGGCAGCCTGCTGGCCAGCACCGTGGCGCACACCGCCGATCGTGGCCAGGAGCAGCAGCTTGTGTTCCACGGCCAGGGCGGGGCGCTGGAGGCCCGCCTGACGGGGCTCTGGGCCGAGCTCCAGGGCGCGCGCGCCACTGAGACGGCGTACAGGCCCCTAGCGGTACCGGACGAGTTCTGGGCCGGCGTGGATCGCAGCCGGCCTCCCGAGGAGCAGGTCCGCCAGGTCTTCACTCGCCAGCCGGTGGCCGACCGGCAGTTCGTAGACGCCATCCTGCACGACCGGCCCATCACCCCGAGCTTCTATGATGGCCTGAAGGCGCAGGAGGTCCTCGCCGCCGCGCTGGCGGCCGCGGCGCCATTCCCTGCGACCCGCGGGCCGGCTCGTTCTGCACCACGAACGAGACCGCCATCGCGCACAAACAAAAACAAGCCGCTCAACCGCTAGACGCGGGAGCAGCTTCGAGGAAGAAGGTAGGTTGGAAGCATCTTCACCATACGCCCGCCGTATAAGAACGGCATAGGAGCGGATAAGAACGCCAATAGAACCCCGTCAGAATTCGGTTGGTGCGCCCCGCCACGCGCGGGCCAGGGTGAGGGCTCCTCCAGTCCCCTCTCCCTGTCAGAGACGGTCCGGGGACACGCGGCACGCCGCCGAGGCGGCCTTGAGCCCCCTCTCCCTCTGGGAGAGGATCAGGGTGAGGGCTCCTTCAGTCCCTTCTCCCTGCGGCAAAGAGCCAGGGTGAGGGTCCCGCTGGCCAACAAGCTAGCCTACGCCGCCCTACCCAGGTAGCGGTCGCGGCCATCCACCAGCGCCCGCAGCTTGGCGTCCGCGACCGACCGCGGGAGCATCCACAGGCCACAGTCGGGGTTGGCGTATTGCACGCGCCCGGGGCCCAGCACATGCTCGGCGTGCTCCAGGCGGCGCGCCACCTCATCCGGATGCTCGATCTGCAGGTCCTTCACGTCGATGACCCCGACACCGATGCCGATCTTCGGGTCCAGGTCCTTGAGGTACTCCAGCTCCGCGTAACCGCGGCGGGCGAACTCCAGCAGGACGTGATCGGCGCCCAGGCGATTGAGAAAGCCGACCAGCTGCTGATAGTGCCCCTTCTGGATCGACTGGCCGCCGTAGTTGCCAAAGCACAGGTGCAGGGCCCGCTCCCTGGACGCCGGAACGCCCTCCAGCACGCGATTGATCGCCTCCGCTGCCAGTGACGCATCCTCGGGGTGGCCGGTGAGGTTGGCTTCGTCCACCTGGATCACGTCCGCGTCGACGTCTTTGACCTGCTCGTGCAGCACCTCGGCCAGCGCCAGGCACAGCGCCTGCCGGTCGCGATAGTGCCGGTCCAGCAGCACCTTGGCCAGCATGTAGGGGCTGGTCACGGTGAACTTGATCCGCCGGCTGGTCAGGGCTCGCAGCGGGGCCGCGGCGGCGGCCAGGTTCAGGGCGCCTGCCCCCAGGGGGCCCGTCACCACGCCCGCCGGCGCCACGCGATACGCCATCCCTTCCTGGCGAGCGAAGTCGGCAGCGTCGACGGCCATGATCCGCGTGCTGACCCCGTCCATCCGCCCGACGAAGTAGTCGATCATCCCGTTCGTCTCAGGATGATTGACGTCAAAGCGAGACAGCTCCCCGTCCGAGAGGACGTCGATCCCCGCCAGCTCCTGCGTGCGGACGACGACGATGGTCGCGTCCCGCAGAGTGTCCCGCGTAGGATAGACCCGCAACCACTCGGGAGTGGGGTAGCTGCCAATGACGGTGGTCTGTATCGTGGCTGCTGCGGACATGGCCTGCTCGTCCTACGTCATGTACGTGCTGGTCCAACGTGGCATCCATGGTGCATCCGCCGGGTTCCTACCGATGGCCCCAACCTGGGAGAAGGTGACGTGCCTTGCCGCGCGTACCTCTAGCGCACAATTCCTCACGAGCGGTGTGCTCATTGCATCGCGTCCACCGCGGTCCAGGACGCGGCCCGGCATTCTCCACGAGCGGAGCCCTTACCCTAACCCTCTCCCACAGGGAGCGGGAATACACAGTGCTCTGCCAACGGGAGGGGAATACACAGTGCTCTGCCAACGGGAGCGGGAAGGCATCGCCGATGGTGCATCACGGAGGGTAAGGGTAGCGCGCACAGGGGGCGAGCGGCGCGGCTGCCGGAGACGTACGCAAGGGTCCAGATGACGCCCCGCCACGGCCCGCGTTCCCCCTCTCCGTGTCGGCACTGGAGCGGCGTGGGCCCCGCGGATCACACCCTCATGCCATTGCCCTCGTTCCCCTCTCCGTGTTGGAGCGGGGGTGGCGGGGCGAAGCCGCACGGTGGGGCCGGGTGGGGCAGGGGTGCGGCGCGGCCCCGGCCGAAGGGGGTGAGGTCGCTCCTCTCTCCCAGCGCGGCCCCGAACGGCAGCGGGAGCCGGCCGCCGGCGGCGTTGTGGGCCTGGCGCTGGGGCTCGGGCAGGCGGTAGCGAGTGGCGCAGCTCAATACGAGCCGCACGGCAGTCGGCAGGTCGACGCGATGCCCGATAGAGACATAGAGGGGCTTCACTCCCGGCCGCGTGCGCACCGCCGCACCGACGACCTCACCGCGGTCGAGGATCGGCGCGGTGGCGCCTCGCTCGTCCCCGAGGGGACCGTGGCGGCCGACCAGCAGGGACTTCGCCGAGCCAATAGTGGGGATATCTAGCCACAGTCCCAGGTGCGAGGCGATGCCGAGGCGCCTTTGGTGGGCGATGCCCTGCCCGTCCACGATCAGCAGGTCCGGCTTCAGGCGCAGCTTCGCGAACGCCTCCAGGATGGCCGGCGCCTCGCGGAACGAGAGCAGGCCAGGAACGTATGGGAAGCGGGTCGGCTGCTCCACCACGGCCACGTCGAGGAGCTCCAGGTCCGGGTAGCTCAGCACGGCGATCGCGGCGCGGGTCACGTCGGGCGCGGGGAAGCCGGCGTCCACCCCGGCCACGCGCCGCACCTCGCCAAACGCGTTCTCACGGATGACGCGGGGCGCCAGGCGGCGCTGGATGGCCATTGCCTCCTCCGGCGTCACGTCCCAGCGATGTAGTTCAGACATGGCTCGAGCCAGGCTCTTTCACACGGGCCGGCGCGACGGCGGGCGCCCGTAGTGGCGCTGCCCCGCCGCCGCAGGCCGGCCGCTACCGGCGGACCGCGCCTGCCTTGACGTACGCGGCGCGATCCGGCTCGCCATCGCCGTCTCGCTGGTGGCGCCGTTAGCGGCGGATCTCATTCGCCCTGATGTACTCCCAGTTAATGTCCTGGCCCAGGCCGGGGCGGGGCGACACGTGGACGTAGCCCTGCTCGTCCATCGGATCGTCGAGGGCGTTGAGCCACGGCGCCGGCTGCTCGTAATCGAGGAAGGGGTGCAGCAGGCCGCGCTCGTAATACTCACCGGGGATCCCCATGGCGCACAGGCAGTGGAGGTTCCCCGCGCCGCCGCCGTGGATCTCCAGGCGAACGCCGTGCGATTCGCACAGGTGGGCGATCTTCATCACGGGGGTGATGCCGCCCACGTCGCCCACGCCGGCACGGCTGATATCCGACGCGCCCCGCACGATCCACTCGGCGCGGGTGAACATCTTGCCTTCGGCCGTCTCCGGCCCGACCACGGGGATGGACAGCTGCTGGGCCAGCCAGACGTACGACGAGATGCTGTGCTCGGCCATCGGCTCTTCGAACCAGTAGTAGTTGAGCTTCTCGAGCTCCTTCCCGATGTAGAGCGCCTCCTCGCGGCTGTAGTAGTGGTAGGAGTCGAGCATCAGCACCATGTCGTCGCCGACCGCCTCGCGGACAGCGCGGCACACGGCCACGTCCAGCTTGGGATTGGGCGCGCCGGGGATGGGGGGCATGATGGGGTGGATCTTGAAAGCGGTGTAGCCCCGGCTCCGGCAGGCCACGGCAAAGCTGGCGTAGGCCTCCGGCGAGTTCAGGCCGCCTTCCATGTCGTCACCGCACATCGTGCTGGCGTACGCCTTCACTCGGTCTCGATAGGCGCCCAGGAGCTTGTAGACCGGCTGGTTGAAGTAGCGTCCGGCCAGGTCCCACAGGGCCATATCCACCACGCCAATGACGCGGTCGGACAGCATCCCCAGGTTCAAGCGCTGCCATTCCCGTAGGCGCTGCCAGAGCTTCTCGCGGTAAAACGGATCCTCCCCCAGGAGAGCCGGCTTGACCACACGCTGGATCACCTCTGGACTGGCGCCGAAGGCGTAGCCCTCGTGGCCATCGTCGGTGACGATCGTCACCAGGCACTGCCTGGCGTCATGCTCAGGGCCGGGGTGAGCGTGGCCCTCCTCATCCCGAACAATCCTGGACTGGTAGTGGAACAGGGTGGTGCGGACGTCGGCGATCTTCATGACGTGACTGTACCCAGTCGTGCGGCTGGCACGGCGCGCGCCGGCGCGTGACGTCGTGATCGACCGCCCGCGCGTGCCTTCGGGAGGCCTCCCCCGGCGTAGCGCGCGCTGCGCCCCCGCCTGCGCGTTATCATCCGCCACATGGCACGCACGTTGACGCGCGATGAGGCATGGCAGATCCTGACCGAGTTCACCCAGGCGCCGGCGCTGATCCGCCACGCCCTGGCCGTCGAGGCGGCGATGCGGGCCCAGGCGCAGCGCTTCGGCGAAGATCCAGAGTACTGGGGCATCGTCGGCCTGCTCCACGACTTCGACTTCGAGCGCCATCCGACGGCAGACGAGCACCCCTTCGCCGGCGCGCAGATCCTGCGCGAGCGGGGGTACCCTGAGCTGGCTGAGGACATCCTCTCGCACGCCACCTACAGCGGGGTCCCTCGCGATACCGCCCTGCGCAAGGCGCTCTACGCCGTAGACGAGCTGACGGGGTTCATCACCGCCGTGGCGCTCGTCCGCCCCACCAAGAGCCTCTCTGATGTCGAGCCGTCGTCGGTGCGCAGGAAGATGAAGGATAAGGCCTTTGCCCGCGCCGTGAACCGCGAGGACATCATCAAGGGGGCGGAGGAGCTGGGCGTGGACCTGGACGAGCACATCCGCTTCGTCACCGAGTCGCTCAAGCCGGTGGCGAAGGAGCTCGGCCTCAATCCCTGATGCACGCGGATGGTCGTGCACAAGCTGGGGCGACACCAAGCTGGGGCGACACCAAGCTGGGGCGACACCAAACTGGGGCGACACCAAGCTGGGGAGGCACACATGAAGATCACCGAGATCAAGACGTACGTCATGGAAAGCCCGGGCCGCGAGTACGTGTTCGTCAAGGTCATGACGGACGAGGGGATCCACGGCTGGGGCGAGGGCACGCTGGAGATGAAGCAAGGCACGGTGGTCGCGGCCGTGCGGGACCTGCAGGGCTTCGTCATCGGCGAAGACCCGACGCGGATCGATTACCTGTGGCAGCGGATGTACCGCCACGGGTTCTGGCGCGGGGGCGTGGCGATCCTTTCGGCCATCTCCGCCATCGAGCAGGCCCTGTGGGACATCACGGGGAAGGCCTACGGCCAGCCCGTCTACAAGCTCCTGGGCGGCGCGGTGCGGGATTACATTCCCTGCTACACCCACTGCGGCGATCCCGAGCGGGCGCTACAGCTGATGGAGGACGGATGGCGGGCCTTCAAGTTCGGACCCCGCGGCCGGCGTGGCGGCAGCAACGTGGTGGACGAGCGGGAGCTGGTGCGCGAGACGGCGAAGGCGTATGAGCGGATGCGCCAGGCCTGCGGCGACGACGTGGAGCTGATGTGCGACGTCCACGGCCGCCTGCGCCCAGCGGCCGCGATCCGCCTGGGTAAGGCGCTCGAGCCATACGACCTGCTCTTCCTGGAGGAGCCGGTGCCGCCGGACAACATCCAGAGCCTGCGCCTGGTGCGCGAGGCGGGATTGTCCATGGACCTGGCGACCGGCGAGCGGGCGTTCACCAAGTGGGGCTTTCGCGAGCTGATCGAGCAGCAGCTGGTCGACGTGATCCAGCCGGACCTCTGCCATGACGGGGGCATCAAGGAGACCCTCAAGATCGGGGCCATGGCCGAGACCTACCACATCCTGGTGGCGCCCCATAACCCGAATGGCCCCGTGGGGACGGCGGCGTCGGTGCACGTCGCGGCCGTGATGCCCAACTTTCGCATCCTGGAGTACGCGCTCTCCCCAACGCGGGACGCCTGCCAGGCGGCGAGCGAGGCCGAGTGCTTCAAGGCCCGTAACGGCCGCATCGAGCTGCCGCGCCGGCCTGGGCTGGGCATCGAACTGGACGAGGAATACCTGGAGGCGCACCCTTACCAGGGCGTGAAGCTGTGGCCGGGCTTGCGCTACGCCGACGGGGGCATCGCCGATGTGTAAGGACGCGGCGAGAGTGGAGGCGGCCGGCGCTCCCTATGCGGGGCGTATCCAGCGCGCTCCTTCCGGCCGGCCGGCGCGGGGGGGAGCAGCGCCGGCACCCCGGAGGCATCCCGCCGCGCCACCATGGAAGCGGTTCGCCTCCACCCAAGCCTGCCGGTCCTCCGGGGCCGATGAGTAGTCATGGCCAGACCACGGTTCCACCTGCTGGCCACGGCGCCCCTGGCCTGGGCGCTGTACCGGCGGCTGGGGATGGCCGCGGCCGCCGGCGCGGTCGCCAGCGGCGTGCTGATCGACGGCGACCACCTCGTCGATTACCTGTGGACCAGGTGGCGTAAGCAGAAGAGCCACTACTTTGCGCCCCTGCACGCCTGGGAGCTTGCCACGGCGGCCCTGGTTCTGGCAGCGCTGGTCTGGCAGGCCGGTACAGACGGCAAGCCCCGCCCCCGATCCGTTCGGGGCCGGCAGAGCCGGCCGGCGCGCTCCCTACCGGTGGGGCGCGCGCGGGCGCTGCTCACGGGGCTGGCGGCGGGCTGGTGGCTGCACCTGGTGCAGGACGTGCTCACAAACCGCCCCGAGCACTGGGGCACCTATACCCTCTTCTTCCGCGCCTCACGCGGCTTTGCGCGCCACGCCACCGGCTGGGCGAACCACCGGTCCTTCCACGACTGGAGCCATCGCCCGTGGTACGAGTGGTTCTGACCGGAGCACTGCTCCGGCTGCCGTACGGCGGTCGCCCAGGCAGGCTGCCGGCTGCAAGGAGGACTGGGACACAGGGCGGGCACGGTGGCCTCCCGGCCCCGGCGTACGGCCACGCTGGCTGCCGCGTGCCGTAGGGGGCCCCATTCACGACGCGACAGGTCCTATAATGGCCGGCAGCGCGACACAGCCGGCCGGAGGACGGTGGCCGGGCGAGGACGCTAGAGGAGAGGTGACAATGGTTACGGCAGACGTGAGGGTGCTGAAGGCGCGGGCCGTCTTTCGCGGCCCTGGCCCGCAGGTGAACGGCCTGGAGGCCGTGCCCGAGGGACTGTGGGTATCTGACCAGATCGACAACCGGACGTATCTGGTCGATTACGAGGGCAGGATCCTGACCAGCTTTCCCAGCCCGGCGCGTAACGCCAGCGGGACCAGCTTCGGCGCGGGCTCGGTGTGGGTCGCATCCAACACGCGGCCAGCGATGATCTTCCGCCACGATCCGCAGACCGGCCACTGCACCGCCTGCGTGATCCTGCCGGACGCGGATCGCGGGGGCGTGCACGGTATCCAGTGGCGGCCGTATGAGCTGGGGATCCAGCCTCCCGCGCCGCCGGCGCCCAGGGGAGAGCTGCACCCGACCGCCCCCGCGGGGAAGTTGCACGCGGGGCCGGGCGTGAGCGGGACCCTGTGGGTCACCCGCCCGGGCACGCTGATCATCCAGCACATCGACGCCGAGACGGGAGAGCTGCTCGGCCAGATCCCATTCCCTGCCGCGCGCTCGCACGGCATGTACTGGGACGAGCAGGACCAGACCCTCAACGTGGCGGAGACGAACCACGGCCACGTCTACAAGCTGCACCCGTTGACCGGCGAGGTGCTGGATGAGTGGCGCATCGAAGGGGCAGAGGTGCACGGCATGACGCGCAGCGCCGACGGCCGGATCTGGATCGGAGACGCTTCCAGCAAGATGATCTACGTGGTGGATTAGGAGGCGAGGAAGCATGGACCTGACGAAGCAACCCCCGCGCAGCCCCTACGATGAGCTGGGCGGGATCACGTTTCTGCCACGCTCGATCGACAAGATGCGTGCCTACATCGCCGGTACGGTGGGAGCCTACAACGCTAAAAGCGGCTACAGCGTTGAGCTCTTCAAGCTCTTCGGCGTCACCGCCGACGAGTTCGAGCAGATCGTGCGCGAGCACCCAACGGACGAAGGGGTGCTCAACGCGCTGCTAACGCGCAAGCGCCTCAGCCAGGAAGAGATCGAGGAGTGGAACCGGCGCTCCATCAACCGCATGCCGGCAGACGAGGCAGGATGGGCCCGCCACTGGCGGATGCTGGAGGATGCCGGCTACGGCCACCGGCGGGACATCGTCACCATGTACGACCGCCTGGACCTGGACGATGGCCGCGAGGTGCCCGTCGGCGGACGGCCACATCCGCTCAAAGCGGCGCGTGCCTGAATGCCTCTACACTCTGGAGCCACAGCCTGGGTTCTTCCTGGCCGACGATCAGTTCCCTCTCCCACAGCGAGAGGGGTAGGGCGATGGCTCCGCTCATGATTAGGCCAGGATAGTCCCTCGTAGCCCACCGTTTCCCCTCTCCGCGTCTCCGCGTCTCCGCGTGGGAGCAGGGGGCGAAGGGGGGCGGCGTTTTCCGCGGAACTCACGTCAGGCGCCGATGGACGCCAGCAGATGCTCGATGAAGGCGGGGGCGTCCAGGTCGACGCTGACTTCCGCCGTAGGGGGCGCGCGCTCGTCCACGCGTAGGTGCACCAGGCGATCGGCGTACGAGGGGCGCAGGGCCACCGGCCGCATCACGAGATACCGGCCGGTGTAGGCCAGCGTCAGCGAGAGCGGATCGTACATGGCGGTGTCGGCGCGGGGCTTGAGCGTCATGTAGCGCTCAAGCTGCTCCGCGGCGGCACGGCAGGCCGGTGAGCCGGCGCGAAGGCGGGGCAGGTGGGCATAGCCGATGCGCGCGCGGCTGGTGACGTCGTACGTGCCGATCTTGAGCGGCGCGCCGCTCTCCAGCACCAGGCGGGTGGCCGGCGGATCCGAGTTGAAGTTGAACTCGCCCTTCTCGGCGTCCGTCCCCAAGCGGCCGCCCATCAGGATCAGGCTGCGCAGCCGGCGCGGGAGGTCCGGCGCGCGTCGGAAGGCGTCACCCACGTTGGTCAGTGGACCGATGGCCACCAGCACCGGTGGTTCGGGGCAGGCGCGGACGGTCTCGATCAGCACGTCCACGGCGCCGGCGCGGGCGATCCCGCCGCCGAGCGTCTCCCATTCGTCAGAGCCAGGCGGCCCCACGAAGCCGAGGGCAGAGCTGAGGCGCTCTCCGGGATCCCGCCCGCCCAGCGTCGTCCGGTGGCCGGCGGCGACCGGCACGGCATCCTTGCCAATCATGGCCAGGAACTTGCGGGCCACGCGCGCCTTGTATTCGGTATCGCCGTGCACGGTGGTGACGCCGAGCAGGTGAAGCTCTGGCCGCAGGGCGGCCAGCAGCAGGGCGAACACGTCGTCGACGTCATCGCCGATATCGGTATCAAGGATGAGCGGTATAGGCATAGCCGACCTTCAGCGTATGGTGAGGGACAGGGGCTCGACGGCCAGCGCCGCCGATTGTAGAGGAGCGGGGCACGGCCGGGTACCATCAGCCAGGACGGCGGCGCCGGCGGCGTGCGGCGGCCGCGGAACCGCGCGAGGAGCACGTGAAGGCAGAAGCTGGTGAGTTCAGGGCGCAGGTAGCGGTCGTGACCGGCGGCAGCCGCGGCATTGGCCGCGCCATCGCGCTGGCGTTCGCCCGCCACGGCGCACGCGGCGTCGTGATCGGCTATCAGGGGAACGCCCCCGCCGCCGACGAGACGGTGGACCACCTGCGGGCGCTGGGGTGCGAGGGCGAGGCCCTGGCCGGCGACATCGCCAGGCCCGAGACCGCCAAGGCCCTGGCCAGGCTGGCCGTGGCCCGCTGGGGGCGCCTGGACGCCTGGGTAAACAATGCGGGGGTGACAGCCGACGGCCCGTTCCTGCGCATGCCAGAGCCTCGCTGGCGGCGCGTGCTGGACACGAACCTGGAGGGCACCCGCCACGGCTGCAGCGCCGCCCTCTCGGTCATGTTCCGCCAGCGCGCCGGCGCCATCGTGAACGTGACCAGCGTGGTGGGCCTGGTTGGGAACAGCGGCCAGGCCAACTACGCCGCCGCGAAGGCGGCCGTGACCGGTCTGACCCGCGCCCTGGCCGTTGACTTCGGGCGACGCGGGGTGCGGATCAACGCCGTCGCCCCCGGCTACATTGAGACCGACCTGACGCAAGACCTGTCCGCTCCGGCCAGACAGGCGCTGCTCGAACGCGTACCCCTGGGCCGGCTCGGGCGGGTCGAGGACGTGGCCGAGCTAGTGGTCTTCCTGTGCAGCGAGCGGGCATCATACATCACCGGCTGCACCTTTGTGGTTGATGGGGGGCTGACCGCGGGCCTGCGCCTGGGGCCCTGACCAGCCGCAGGCGGGGCCCGGGCGCCCCTCATCGGCTCCTGGAGCGGCTCAGGACCGCCCTGTCTCGCAGCCAGCGGAGGCCAGCCCGGATGATGGGCAAGCGGCGCCCACACCCTCGCCCAGGGTTCCCACCGGAGGCGGGACGACCAAAGAGAGACGACGCGTCGCTCGACGTGCATAATCCAGGCTAAGTATCCGCTGGTATGTTCGCGTCGCCCTGTCCATCGATGCCCGGCCATCCTATCCCGCACGAACATACCAGCGCCGACTTAGCGCGAGGTCCGGGCAGCGCGGCTGCGATCGCGGTAGGGCGAATGGGACCTGCTTCGGGGCGTCGCCGTGAGGCACCAGAGAGGAAGCGGTATCCTATGGGGCTGAGCACGCGAGCTTGTAAGCGAGCCGGCGCGGCGGGAAGCGACCGTGCGCGCGTGGGGTTTCCACGCGGGGCAGCGGGGCACCTCCTCGCGCCGGACAGGTAGATCGGGATGACCATGGCGGCGACAGAACGACCACACCGGCGGCGGGTGGTGATTACCGGAATGGGCTCAGTGAACCCGCTGGCCCACACCATGGACGAGACGTGGCGCCGCCTCATTGCGGGGGCGTCGGGGATCACGCGGATCACCCACTTCGATCCGGTAGAGTTGGGCCTGGCCACGCACATCGCCGGCGAGGTCAGGGACTTTGACCCGACGAACTACTTCGACGCGCGGGCGGCGCGCCGGATGGACCGCTTCTGTCAGCTAGCGGTGGCGGCGACACTGGAAGCCGTCCGCAACGCGCGCCTAGAGATCAACGATCACAATCGCGACGACATCGCGGTGCTGTTTGCGACCGGCGCCGGCGGCCTGCACACGATTGTGGAGCAGGAGAACGTGCGTCTGACCAAGGGGGCGCGCCGGCTGAGCCCGCTCGCCGTTCCCGCGCTGATGCCCAACGCCGTCGCCGGCCAGATCGGGCTGCTCCTGGGTATTCGCGGGCGCGGCATCTCCGTCGCCTCCGCCTGCGCGTCCAGCAACGACGCCATCGGCATGGCGGCGGCCATTATCCAGATGGGATGGGCGTCGACGGTGATCACGGGCGGCACGGAAGCGGCCATCTTGCCCCTGGCCATCGCCAGCTTCAACCAGGCGGGGGCGCTCTCCACGGCCTTCAACGACGAGCCGCACCGCGCCAGCCGGCCCTTCGATCGCGATCGTGACGGGTTCGTGCTGAGCGAGATGGGCACGGCCCTGGTGCTGGAGGACTACGAGCAGGCCAGGCGCCGCGACGCGCCAATCTGGGCGGAGGTGGCAGGCTACGGCGCCTCAATGGACGCGTTCCACCTGGTGGCCCCGCCGCCGGATGGAAACGGCGCCGTGCGCGCGATGCAGGCGGCGCTGGCCGACGCAGGGCTCCGGCCGGATGAGATCGACTACATTAGCGCCCATGGCACGAGCACCCCGCTCAATGATCGGGTGGAGACGGTGGCGATCAAGACGGTCTTTGGGGAGCACGCCTACCGTATCCCCGTGAGCTCGATCAAGAGCATGGTCGGCCACTCGGCGGGGGGCTGCGGGGCGTTGGAGGCGGCGGCCTGCGCCTATGCACTGCAGGAGGGTGTGGTCCCACCCACGATCAACTACGAGTACCCCGACCCTGAGTGCGACCTGGACTACGTCCCCAACCAGGCGCGCAAGGTGGAGGTTCGGGCCGCCCTCTCCAACAACTTCGGGTTCGGCGGACACAATTCGTGCATCATCCTGCGAAAGGTAGACGGCTAGCGGCGGCCGGTAGGCGCCCGCTTCCGCGGCCTGCCCGCCAGGGAGCGCCACCACCGGGGACGGATCTTGAGCGGTTAGGAGGACCATTCGACCGATGAGCGTATCGACTGCTGCCGTGGAGGCCCAGGAAGTGTCCGTTGGGGCGCGTAGCTTTAGCTTCGAGTGGTTCTCGAGCTTGCCCCGCTACCGCGCCGCGAACCGGGCGCAGCTCGAGGCGTTCCTGGCCGACGTGCGCGTACCCTGGCCGTGGCAGGGGATCGACGTCGCCTGCGGCGTGGGCCTGATGAGCGAGCTGTGCCACGAGATCGCCGATAAGATCGGGGCGCTGATCCAGCGCACGGTGTGTATTGACCTCGACCGCCAGGCGCTGGAGATTGCGCGGGAGAAACTCGCCCGCTATCCGGCCAATTTTCTACAGAGCGTGGGGCAGCGCCTGCCCATTCGCGACGGCACCGCCAGCTTCGTCGTCATCGGAAACGGCATCCACAACTTTGGGGCGCAGGACAAGATTGCCCTGCTGAAGGAGGCCTTCCGCGTCCTGCGCAGCGGCGCCAGCCTCTTCTTCAACAGTGCCTTCTATGAAGGCTCGGTGGTGGAAGGCACCGAGCGCTTCTACCATGAGAAGCTGCGCGGCGCCATCCGCAACATCATGCGGTTGAAGCCACGGCCGGCGGAGATGGAGGGCGAGAAGCCGGAGGCCATCAGACAGATCACGCCGGAGGAGTACGTGGCTCTCACGCGCCAGGCCGGCTTCACCGACGTCGACCACCATGAGACGTCGGTCAAGCTCGACCAGGAGCTGTGGGAAGCCATCTGTGACTACAGCGAATACGCGCAGGGGGCGCTGCATTACAAGTACCCGGCAGAGGTCGCCTGTCCGGCGCTGCGCCAGGCCGTGCGCGACATCTTCGCCGACCCGAACTGGGAGCAGAAGTTCCCGGGCATGGAAGAGAGCGGGCGGCGGTTCATCCCGCGCCGCTGGCTGTGGGTCACCGCCCGCAAGCCATAGGGCGAGCCATCGGCGAAGGGCTGGCGCCCGATCCCGCACCCGCCACGACCACGAGAGCACGAGTTGACCCATCAGCCAAAAGACCCAGGTACAGGCACAGGTACAGCAGCTCATGGGCCGCTACTTCGATGAGCTGACCGAGGGCGAGTCGTTCACCAGCCCGGCGCGCGTGGTCACGGAAGCCGACCTGGACGCCTTCATCCGGCTCACAGGGGACGATAACCGGCTCCACACGGACGACGCGTTCGCACAGGCGAGCGGGTTCCAGCGCCGCATCGCGCACGGGGCGCTGGTGGTGAGCCTGGCCACCGGCCTGGCGTGGCAGACCGGCCTGCTCACCGATACCACGATGGCCTTCCGCTCGATTGAGAGCTGGAAGTTCACTGCCCCCGTCTATCCTGGAGACGCGATCACGCTGCGCGGGCGCATCGCCGAGTGCCGCGCATTGCCGCGCCTGGGCGGCGGACTGGTGCGGTTCGATCTGGAGGTAGTCAACCAGCGTGAGCAGGTGGTGAGCAGCGGCAGCCTGCGGATGCTGATGCGCTCCCGGCCTGCGTCGCCATGAGCTGGCCCGGCGGGGGACGGCGGGCCTTGCACCGCCTGGCATGCTGAATGCGAGGAACGGACCACAGGACCACGGAAGGGAGCGAGCATGGCCGAGACACAGGTGGAACGCAAACTACCTAACGACCAGTGGGATGGCGGCTGGGTAGCCGAGGCGAACGAATGGAAGCCCCGCCCGCGTGATCGCGTCATCGGCGGGATCGAGTGGCTGGCGCGCATGTCCGACAAGGCCCGCGCCAAGGCGAGAGGCACCATCGGCGCGTACATCTATCCCTGCCCGGCCGACCGGCGCCTGCTGGAGGCTCTACAGATTGACGCCGAGCTCTTCCAGCAGATCGCACTGCAGGCCAGCAACGACGACGAACTGGTCGAGGCGGTACGGGAGACGAGCCCCACGATCCGCACAGGCACGTTCCACTTCACCCGCCGGCCGGCGGGCGCGCAGATGTCGCCCGGCGGCCAGCCTGGCCAGCCGCCACACCAGCCGGCATAGCGGGCCGGCATAGCCGTCATAGCGGGCCGGCAATGCCACGCGCTGCGGCTTGCACATGCCGGTAGCGTCTTGGTTCATTCCGGACTCATCCGGAGACATCGCTCCGCCCGCGCACAGGCCACGTCCTATGGCATGCAGCCGCCGGTGGCCTTGCCCGGCGCGGCGCACCGTTCCCTCTCCCTGTAATCGTCCCGCCTCCGCTAGGCACCCGCGGCGAGAGGTAAGGCTCGCTACTCGCTACTCGCCACTCACTACTTCCGCCAGGAGCGGGCGTAGGCGAGGCTCACGTGTGCACCGCGTCCGCCTCGTGGGAGCGCATCATCGTCGGGTCATTGCGCCGCGGGTCCTGCGGGGCCGCCTTCATCTCATCGCCGTCGGCCATCATGGCCATCGGCATCGGCTGGCCGCCGTCGGGCCCTGAGGCGGGGCGAGGCTGGTTGGCGGCGCAGGGCGTGCCGAACCTGGGCAGGCCGAACGGCAGATGAGTCCAGCCCCGCGCGAGAATGTGCAAGTGGTTGGCTGGCTCAGTGCGGCCCTTCGAGCCCCACATGGTGAAGGAGCGGGCGTTGGCGTAGTGGCAGACGAGCGCGCGCCGGAAGCGGTTCCTGGAGCGGTTGCTGTGCGAGCGGTGCAGGATATGGCCGCCGAAGAAGATCACGTCGCCCGGCTCGGCAATGCCCGGCACCTCGCGCCCGGGATACTTGGCGGCGATCCGCGAGAGCGTGTTCAGCTCAGTGTCCATGTGGCTGACGTGCTCCACCACCATCAGGTCACGCAGATTGGAGTGGTTCTGCGTGATGCGATCCTCGGTGGGGTAGATGGGCTCGTGCTGCGAGCCCACGGTGAACCAGACGCACCCGTTCTCCTCATCCGCGCGGTCCACGGCGATCCAGGCCCCGCAGAGCGTATCCGGGTAGGTGGGGATGTAGTAGGAATCCTGGTGGTAGCCCTGGCCGGCCCCGCCCGGCGCCTTGATGAAGAACATCGTCTGCATCGCCATCACGTCCGGGCCGATGAGCGCCTCCAGCACGTCCAGCACCCTGGGGTGGAGCAGATAGCGCTCCTCGATCTCCAGGTGCCGGTGGAGCATGTGGATGCGCAGGTAGCGGCGCTCGATCTCTTCGATCGACATGCCGGGGGGCGGGGGCTCCAGACCGGGGACGTTGACGCGGCCGAACATGAGGTCTTCGGAATGCCGGATCAGCTCCTCGATCTCGTCGGAGTTGAGCAGACCCTTCACGATGAGAAAGCCCTGCTCGTGGAAGCGGACGTACTCTGAGACCGAGACGTGGTAGCGCTCCCGCTGCTCCGAGAAGTCGGTCGCAATGCGTTCAGGGCGCAGCCATTGCTGCGCTACCGGCTCCGCCGGCGCCGGCCCTACCGGCGTAGCGCCGATCACCGACCTTGGGGCTGGTGCCGGCAGGGGCGGCGCCAGCACGCCGGGGGCGCCATTCCTGCGCGCCGGCCGTGACGACGGCGGGGCGCCCATCGCGCCCATGGCCTCGCTCGCGCTCATGCTCCCCAAAGCGCCCGTGGTCTCCATCGCGCGCATGGCCTCCATGGCGCCCATGGCAGCACCACTCGCCGGCTCACTCCCTGTCGTACCAGACATGTCCTGCCCTCCGCGTTCGTCTTTCATATCCGCGTTACGGTAACACGTCTGTCGCAGGCACGCATCCTGTGGGGTGAGTAGGGGTGCAACCAGTTCTTCCCGACGCGCACTCTTGAGTCCCGTCTCCCATAGGGGGAGGGCGATGGCTCCGCCATTCGGGAAAACCGGCTGCGCGCGGTGAGCAAGGGTGCACGCAGAACTTCCGGATCAGCCGGTGCAGGGAACCTTACTCCCTTCGGCCGGGGCCGCGCCGCTCCGGGATGCCAGCCCTCACCCCTGGCCCCCCTCCCGCGTGCGGGAGAGGGGGACGACGGCCACCGCCGTGCGGCTTGGCCCCGCTGCCTCCTTTCCGTGTCGGAGGGGGACACGGGCCATGGCGCGGCCCGATCCGGATCTTTCGGGCACGCCCGGCGAGTAGACTGAGCGAAGCCGGCGCCCACCGTGTCCCTTGGCCCCACCAGACGCCGGCCAGGGAGAGGCGCCCGAGCTGGCTCAGCCGTGGAGGCCAGTCAGATGCCGCCTGCCCCGCCTGATCTCGTCATCCTGCTACGGTTGGTGGTGGCCCTGGCGCTTGGAGCGGCCATCGGCTGGGAGCGCGAGGAGGCGCGCAAGGCGGCCGGACTGCGCACGCACATGCTGGTCGCCCTCGCCGCCGCGCTGTTCGTCGCTGTGGGAGACGCGTTCGTGGACCGGTTCGCGGCGCAGGACGCCCAGTCCGTGCTCCGTGCCGACCCCGTCCGCATCATTGAGGCGATCGTCACCGGGGTGAGCTTTCTGGGCGCGGGCGTGATCTTCGTCCGCCGGGGCCGCGAACGAGTGATCGGGCTCACCACGGCCGCGTCTCTGTGGGCCACGGCTAGCCTCTGTTCTTGCGGTACTATCGCCGCATGCAGACGTACGCCGGCACTGTGAACGCCCCAGAGTTTCCAGCGGGCCTGGACTGGATCAACACCAGCCGGCCCATCCGTCTGGCCGACCTGCGCGGGAAGCTGGTCATCCTGGACTTCTGGACCTTCTGCTGAATTAACTGTCTGCATGTGCTCCCTGGTCTGAGGGAGATTGAGCAGCGCTACCCCGATCGCGTGGTCGTGATCGGTATTCACTCGGCCAAGTTCCCCGAGGAGCAAGCGACGGAAGCGGTGCGCCAGGCCGTGCGCCGGCACAACGTCCGGCACCCTGTAGCGAACGACCGGCACTTCCAGGTCTGGCAGCAGTACGCCTGCCGCGCCTGGCCGACGCTCATGTTCATCGACCCGCGGGGCAAAGTGATCGGCCGGCACGAGGGTGAGTTCGAGACGGATCAGCTGGTGCGCGTGGTGGACGCGATGCTGCAGGAGTTCGAGGCCGCCGGCTGGCTCCAGCCGGGCGTGATTGAGTTCGGTGTAGCAGGGGCGGCGGCCCAGCCGGCGCCGGAAGGGACCGGCCCGCTGGCCTTTCCAGGCAAGGTGGCGGTGGACGGCAGGGGGCGCGGGCACGTCCTGATCGCCGACAGCAACCACCACCGCCTGGTGATCACGGGCCTGCAGGTGATGGACGGGGCGGTCCACCACATCGTGGGCGGTCCCGAGCCAGGCCTGGCCGATGGCCCGCCGGACCAGGCCCGTTTCAACTGGCCCCAGGGTATTGCCGTCGATCCGCGCACCGGCGTGGTCTTCATTGCGGACACGGAGAACCACTGCATCCGGCGTCTTAGCCCGGATGGAGGGCGGGTGACGACAATCGCCGGCACAGGGCGCCCGGCCCGCATGCGCGGCACGGGCGGTCGCGCGCAGGAGACCGATCTCTCCAGCCCCTGGGACCTGGCCTTTCTCCCCGCTCCGGATGCGGGGCCGCCGACGGCGCCAGGCTCGCACCAGGACCCCCAAGACGACCGCGGGCTCCTGTTGATCGCCATGGCGGGCACGCATCAGATCTGGGCGCTGGACCTGGCGGCAGGCACGATTGGCCCGTACGCGGGCACTGGGCGCGAGGCGCTGGTCGATGGCCCGCGGCGCGAGGCCTGCTTCGCGCAGCCTTCCGCGCTCTCGCTCGATAGCGAGAACTGGCGCCTCTTCGTGGCCGACAGCGAGACGAGCGCCATCCGCGTCATCGACCTCGCCTCGGGAGAGGTGTCCACCCTCATCGGCGCCGGCCTGTTTGAATTCGGTGACGTGGATGGCCCGGCGCAGGAGGCGCGTCTGCAGCACCCGCTGGGCGTTTGCTACTGGCCGGACGACCCGCGGGGCTCGTCCGTGCTCATCGCCGACACCTATAACCACCGCATCAAGCGCCTGGACCTGGCGCGCCAGGAGGTGCGCGCCTTCGCCGGCGCCGGACCTCCGCCCGGATATGTCGATGGCCCCGCGCCCTCGGCCAGGTTCAACGAGCCGGGCGGGCTGGCGCTGGCGAGAGGCAGGCTCTTTGTGGCCGATACGAACAACCATCGGGTGCGGATGGTGGACCTGGCATCCATGGCGGTCAGCACCCTGGCGGTCGACGAGCGCCGGCGCGCGCACGATGAGAAGGAAGAATGAAGAAGGCAAAAAGAAGAATGAAGAGTGAAGAAGGCGGACGGTGGGAGGGAGGCAGTGTATTAGGGGAGGCGGCGCTGGAAGGGATGACGCGGCTGGGGGAGCTGGAGTAGCGGCTCAGGCCACCTGGGTAGCCACCAGATCGACCTGCAGGCGGATCTCGTCGACCACTGACAGAACCACCGGCACGCGCGGGGGAACCATCCCAAAGTGGCCGAATGGGAACGAGGTGGTGGCCGTGCCGGTCAGGCTCGGCCCGTCGCGTCTGGCCCTGGCGTCCCAGGTAATCTCCCGTTGCACACCGTGGATGGTCATTAGGCCGGTCAGCGTGAAGCTGTATTCCCCTGCTTCCGGCAGGGGATTGGGCAGCCCGCCGGCATGCGTGGGCACGAACTCGGCCAGCGGGTACTGGTTCACCGCCAGGGTGTTGCGCTTGATGTACCCGTCGCGCAGGGCATCGTCGGTACGCAGGTCCCGTAGATCGACCGTGATCTTCGACTGCTCGGCGACAATACTCCCGTCGGCGCGCAGCACCAGCTGTCCGGTGACGGCGGTCGTGGTGCCGACGGCGTCGGTCGGGAATTGCAGGCGGGCCAGCTGCTCGCGAACGCGGAAGGTAGCCTTTGACTGGCCTGGGACTACCTGGAATCGGACGCTGCCCGCAGGCGGAGGAGCGGTCTGGACCGTCGGTGAGGGCTGAGGAGATGGGGCAGGCGTCTGCGCCGGCTGGGCAGGGCCGGTGGTCTGCGCCCGGGCGGGAGTGGGCGATGCTTCTGGCACGGCCGCCCGCCCGCCGACCGTACCGCAGGCGGCCGGCAAGGGAGCGAGAAGGAGCAAGAGCGCTGGGCGGCGCCGCAACGGCTGTCCAGCCATACTCGCCGATACAGCGCAAGCCTAGCAGACGAAGGTGCCCCGCCTACAACCGGCGCCGCGCCGCCGGCTCTCGCACCGGTACCGGCACGCGTGCGGGCACCGGCCTCGGCTCGGAGCCGGGGAACAGGAGACGGCGCAGCAGGTCAAGCAGACGCTCCGGCCAGGTCTGCACCTGGGCCATCGCCGGCTCCAGCGACGTGCGGGCGGGCGGCGCGCCGGGCATCCAGCTAGATGAGTTGAGGTGGCCAGCAAATCGCATCATACCGCTCCCGTTGAGGTGCCCCGCCATAGCATACGGCGCGGAGGCCGGTCTGGTTGCCTGGCTAGGCCTCTTGGCAGCGACCCATGCAGAGCGCGTGCCGCCGGCGTCGGCTTAACAGTACTTTGGCGCGATGTAGGCTTTCCGGAGTTCGTCGGAAGAGGCTAGCCCTGCAAATCGTCGTTGGTGACCTCGAGAGCGGCGCGCTGGAAGCGTTGGTGGCGCAGGTCCGAGACGTGTTCCCGCGGTCCCAGGCAGGGGTGCGGAAGGGGACGCAGTACCTGCTGGGATTGGCCTCGGACCGGCCGCGCAAGAACGCGGCGCGGATGGCGGAGGCCCTGCCCGGCGTGACGCTGGAGCAGCTGCAGCCGTTCCTGGTGGACCGCCCCTGGGGCGCCGAGGCGCTGGACCGGCGCCGGCTCGACCTGGTGGGGCTGGGCTGGTCGGCCCCCACGACCGACGCGCTCTGGATCGACGACACGTTCGACGACACGGAGCTGCCCAAGCAGGGCAAGCAGTCGGTGGGGGGCAGCTGGGCACTCCTACGGGTTGCTGGGCACTCCTGCGGGTTGCTGGGCACTCCTACGGGTTGCTGGGCACTCCTACGGGTTGCTGGGCACGACCGCCAACGGCCGGCCCATCGTCACGGCGCACGACACCGATCCGTGGCGCGACTGGCCGGTGGGCACCCCGCTCTCCCTCCCCGAGCGGTGGGCCGACGACGGCGCGCGGCGGCGGGCGGCGCGGGTGCCAGAGGACGTCGTCTTCCAGACCAAGCCGGCGTGGGCGCTGGGGCTGCTCGACCGGGCGCAGGCGGCGGGGGTGGCGCACGTGGCGGTGACGGCCGACAGCGCCTACGGCGACATCCCCGACATCCTCGCCGGCCTGGAGGACCGTGACCCCGTGACGAGCCCTCCGTCGTGCAGGTCAGCAAGCCCTTTGGCGTCCGGTTGTCAGCGGCGGTGGTCGCCGTGGCGGGGCGTTCCATCCCGCCTGGCCGGCGGCCCGGTCGCTAGCGCAAGGACGGCACGGTGCCCGAGGCCCGAGGCGCCACACGGCGGCCGCGGGCGTCCCCGTACCAGGGGCCCACATCCCACGCAGGTAGCTCCGTAGTCGACGGCTGTAGACGGCGGCGATGACGGACGCGGTGCCCGACGCGCGGTGGGAGCGGGTCACCGTGCGGGAGAGCGGGGAGCAGGGGGCGCGGGGGGCGCGCGCGTCCCAGCGGCTGGTCTGCCGCGTGCGGGTCCACCGGGCGCAGGGGGATGTGGTCCTGGAGGCGAATTCCAGCACCTCTTCCAGCACGTCTTCCAGCGCGGGTCCACCGGGCGCAGGGGGATGTGGCCGGCCCCCGGACCGGCCCCCAAGGCTGGCGCCGCGCCACGCCGGCGGGCCACCGGTGGTGTACGACGCGGCGACGCGCGAGCGCATCCTGCGCAAGTTCCGGCGCCCGCCGGATCGGGAGTGCGAGGGGACCGCCCCCTGGTCGCTGACGACGCTGCCGCGGGCGCTGCGTCGCGCGCCGGACGGCCTGCCCATGGTCAGCACGTGGACCATCCTCCAGACGCTGTGGGAGGCGGGGTACACCTGGCAGGCGCGTCGCACCTGGTGCCACACCGGCCTCGTCCTTCGCAAGCGCCAGGCGGGCGTGGGCGCGGTGACCGCCCCCATGGCCCCCGGCGCGCTCGGCGCCCCTCCGTCGAGGAACGGCTCTGCGCATGACAAGTGACCCACGAGTGCACGATCCGGCCAGCGGTTTGGCATTACCTTCCGTAGGTACGGGAGCTCACATCGTCGAAGAGGTCGTCTGAAACAGCAAAGGCCCGACCGGGGCGGGGACGGTGTCGCTTGGACCGACGACTGGCTGGCGCAGGCGCGGGACGTGAGCCGGGCGACCGTCGAGCGGGGTCGACGGCAGGACCGGCAGTGTGTGACCGTGGGTGGGACGCGGGGCTGACGCGCGCCCGCGCCCGCTGCCACGCCCACGCATGTGCGATCGAGCGGCACTATGCCGGCGCCTTCCCCGTCTGGCTGGCGCCACGTCTACGCACGTGCGATGGAGCGATCTCGTGCAGCACGGAGGCGTGCGTGCTCGGGCCACGCCCACGCATGCGCGACGGGGCTGGGAAGGCTCACCTGATGGCCACCGTGGGGCGCGCGCCGCCGGCAGGGCACCCGCGGCGGACGTGGCGCCGGCTGGCCAGCACGCTCGTCGCTGTGGCGCCGCTGGCGCCGGCGGATGCCAGCTGACCCTAGTGCTGTCGCAGGCAACCTCTTCGGGAATGCCAGCCCGCGCACAAGGGAAAGCCATGCCAGGTCGCTGGCCTGATGGTGCACTAGCGCGTGCGCCAGAGGCTGAAAGCCAGTCGGAGCCAAACGCGCTCCAGCCGTGGCTGAAGCAAGGCTGAGGCATCCCGCCCAGGGTGCACGCGCTGTTCGTCTCGCCGTTCGTCCGCCATAAAGCGGACGTCCTCCACGTCTCCACCTGCCCGTACGCCCGCACGACCCCAAGCGGCCGCAGGGCGGCCTGAATGAGCAGGCATCGGCCGATATAGCCTGCGCACGGGACGCGTCGTACGACCCCAAGCGGGCGCAGGGCAGCCTGGATGAGGCCAGCAAACGGGCCCGGAGGGCCAGGAGGGAAGGTCCCTCTCTGCGTCCTCGTGTCGCCACGTCCCCCGTCTAGCCGCGTCGCGGTGTCCCCACGCCCCCGTGTGGCCGCGTCCCCGTATGGTCGCGCCTCCGTGTCTCCGAGCCGCCGCGTCTCTGCGTCTCCGCGTCCCCGCGTCCGACCGCGAGACCGAAGGCGGTGAGGTCCGCCGTAGCGGCTGATCGGGAGGTGTTGCGCGCGCCCGCCGCCGCGGGGGCCAGGAGCGCGGCGGTGCCCGGGAGCTAGCGGCGCTGGAGCGTCACGGCCCGTGCCCCCCAGCCGGCGTCGATGCGGTAGAGCGCGCCGTCGAGGCCAGGCGCCTCGATGGTCAGCGACGGCGCCTCACCAGCTCTCCAGGGGCGCCAGCGGCAGGCGACCGGCGCCACCCACTCATCTCCGGCGACGTTCGCGACCAGGCGGACGCACGTCCGCTGCACGAGGCCCCCAATCGGGAACGCCCGCGGCGTAGTAAGAAGGGGCCGGCACAGGATGGCGTACCAGGCGCTCATGTCCGTCGCGTTCCGGGAGGGGAAGGTCCGCACCGTCCAGGGCTCGCCCGACTGGTCGGACTCGTCGACGAACTGCACGCCGAGCAGGTCGTCGACCACCAGCCAGGGGCTCCGATTGGCCCGTAAGCGCGCGTCCGCCGGCTGCCCGGCCACGAGCCAGGCCTCGCCGCCGGCAAAGCGCAGGCGGCGCCGGTAGCCGTTGAACAGGTCGTTGCCCAGGTTCAGGCGCAGCCCCTCCTGGTGCAGCAGGGTCAGCGCCCACCGGCAGCGCACCTCGTCGGCGTAGAGCGCGCTCCGCCCGTCGGGGAGGGCGACGTAGAGCACGTGCTGCGCCAGCGCGCCGCCGGCGTGGCGCACCGTGCCCAGGGTGGCAAAGCCGCCGTGGAACGTCGTCGTGCGCTGCCAGACGACGGCGCGCGTGGCCGGCGCATCCAGCACGACGAACGCCGGCGCCAGGTTACCGTTCCACTCCGCCAGGTGGTCGCCGTGGCGGGGGATGAACAGCCCCTGCGCCACATCCGGGTACGCATTCCAGGACCAGGAGACGAAGCGCCCAGGATCGCGGCGGAAGACCAGCCCCGCATCCGGCTCCTCAACGGTGCCCGTGATGGGCGGCGCCACGTCGCCAGACACTGGCGCTGGTTCCGGCGCCTCCTGCGCGACGGGTCGCGGCCCTGGGACGGCGTGAGGGGCAGCCTGGGGCCAGCGATCTCGGACCGTCCCGGCCTGGTGCAGGCGCTGTGCGAGCAGCAGGTAGAACGGCGGGTCAGCTTCAGCGCGGTAGTAGAGGACGCGCGAGCGGTCACCAGCGCGCCGTAGTGGATGGGGGGTGTCTTCTAGGAGCGCGCCCATCCGCTCGCGCACGAAGGAGCCATCGCCGTTGTGTCGCTGCTCGTACAGGAGCACGGCGGCAAGCTGCTGCTCGAAGCTCGCGGCGATCCGGTCGCCGTCGTGCCGCTGCAGCCAGGCCAGCACCGGCAGGAGGTAGGTGAGCCCCCAGCCGTAGCGGTGGTGATCCTGGCCGGCCGGATACGCCAGGCGCCCCTGCCAGAGGAGAAGGCGCTGCAGCAGGCGCCATTCGTCTAGCAGGTGATGGGTGGTGCACTCGGGCGGGGGCAGTCCACGGCGCTCGAACGCATCGGCCGCCAGCACCATGAACTCCATCGTCCGCGCGGCATAGCAGGGGTGAAAGAAGCCGTGGTGCTCCAGGGCAAAGTGAGGGTGCACATTGGCGCCGACGAACCACTCCCGCACCGGCCGGCCATCGACGACGGCGTCCGATGCGGCGTCCTGTGGCACGCTGAGGGCGTTCATAAAGTGGCGCTTCATCGAGTCGTCCCAGCGCGGGGCACGGGGATGGTCCGGCAGCGTCAGGCGCGCTGCCGCCAGCAGGGCGCCGCGCCAGGCGTTGCTCTCCGGCCAGGAGGTGCCAAAGCGTCCGGTGGGGATCGGGGGCACTTGGCGGAAGTAGCCGTGGTGCTCCAGGACGGTGCAGCGCTGGTCGGCCAGGTTGGCGTCCGCCTCGTAGGCCAGCACGCGCCTTACGGCGGCCGCGTCAGGCTCGGGCAGGGCCTCTCCCAGGGCATCCGCGACCAGGAACAGAAAGAAGGCCGGCACGGGGCTCCAGCCATCGCCACCCCATTGCCGGCGAGCATTTCCGCCCCAGGGAGGAGCCGGCCGGCCGGAATGGTTGACGGCTCCCGAGGCGCCGGGCACGCAGCCGGCCTCACCGGTGACGTGGGTCGCGGCCAGGTAGCGCAGTCCGGCCAGCGCCCGATCGAGCAGGCCGGCACGGGTCAAGCCGCTGCCGGCGACGTTGTCGGTGTTGTCGGCGTCCGGTTCAGCATGGCAAGCCAGGGTAGCGCAGATAAAGGCGTGCTCGGCCGCGGCCTCCAGGCTCTGGATGGCAACGGTGCCTGTTCCGAAGTAGCCCAGGGCCGGCTGCTGGGGATGGCGGTGCCAGTGGCGCTCGGCATAGCCGAGCCAGGCGCCTGCTGCCTGAACGTGGGGGCTCAGTCCGTGGCTGGCCGCACTGGACGGCGGGGACATGGCGGGATGGATGATGCCAGGCTGCGTCTGGCCGTGGCATTGAGGATGGCGTTGAGGGGAGGCTGGTCGGTTTCGGCAAGGGAGGCCATCATGGTCGAACGCGCTTCCGCTCCTCACCGTTCCACCGTTGTCGCCGCCATCAGCCACGGCCCAGCGCCCGCCGGAGATCGTGCCGGCTCACGATCGCCGACCCGGCGCACGCTCTTGCGCCTGTTTGGCGTCACTGCGCCGCTCCAGGCGGCGTTCACCGCCTGTGGCCAGGCCACGTCGCCGGCGACCAGAGGCGGTCCTGAGGCGGCCGGCAGCGTGACGTGGGCCTACAGCGCCAATCCCCAGTCCACGGGCTTCGACCGGATCGAGGCCGCCTTCCGGCAGAAGTACCCCAAGATCACGCTCGAGGTGCTGAACCAGGCCCAGGACTTCTACGACCAGATGCTGGCCATGTTCGCCGCGGGGAACCCGCCCGACGTCTTCCGGCTGAATGACGACTTCGTGAAGGCCTGGTACGTCAAGCACCTCCTCGCGCCGCTGGATGGGTACATGAAGGCCAGTGGCGTGAAGAAGGACGACTACTACGATGCGATCATCAACTTCCCCGTCCAGGAGGGGAAGGTCGTTTCGTGGTTCCTGGGCGCCAACCCGCGCCTGATCTACTACAACGTAGATCTGTTCAGGCGCTTCGGCGTGTCCCTCCCGCCGAAGAAGTGGGAGAACACCGGGTGGACATTCGACGACTTCGTCGACACAGCTAGAAAGCTCACCCACCCCAACGAACAGCCACCGATCTATGGTGCCGCGGCGTACGACGACACCGGCAACGAACAGACCTTCTCCATCAACAACGGCAGTCCGACCGGCATCTACAGCAAGGACGGGCTCAAGTTCACTCTGGCCGACCCGCCCGGCTACGAGGCCATCCAGTGGATCGCCGACCTCACCCACAAGCACCGTGTCCAGCCCACCCGCCAGGTCGCGAGCGACCACAAGGGCACTGATGACATGTTCATCAACCAGATGCTGGCGATGCGGTTCACCAGCACCGGGTTCATCAATCGCATCCGGCGCGACGCCCCCAGCATGAACTGGGATGTAGCCCCGATCCCGATGCGAGCGGTTCGCCGGAACGAGGGGAGCATTCAGACCTATGCCCTGGTGGTGGGGGCGAAGAACCCCGACAACGGCTGGCACCTGCTGCACTTCTTCACCGAGCAGGAGGTGGCCAGGATCTTCATCGACACCGGCTACGTCATCCCCGCCAAGAAGGCCTTCGCCAAGGACTACATCGCGGCGCAGAAGAAGGCCAGCCCGTCGCTGAACGCTGAGTTGATCGTCGACTCCTTCAATTACCAGACGCAGCCGAACCAGACGCTTGATACCCCAGCGGCGCGACGCATCTACCGAGGGAGCAATCTCAACGAGATCTGGGATGGCCTCGTCACCGCCAAGGAGGGGTTGAATCGGGTCCGCGCCGCCGTTGAGGCGGCCATCGCGCCAAAGTAGGGAGTGACACGCCTCAGGCCACGTGTGACGCGCCAGCTAGAACTGGCTACGGGCACTCATGGCAGCGCGTCGATAAGTGCCACGCCGCGGGCCACGCGGGCCGTGAGGGCGCGGCCCTGGGCGGGGAGCAAGCACCATCCGGCCAAGGACGTGAAGGCGGGCCCGCAGCATGGCCGGGCGTCGTCCCGGGCGTGGGGACCGGTGCTCCCTTTTGCGCCGGCCGCCCGCACGCGCCGGTGCGCGCCATCGCACCTGCACCCACTCGCCACGCGCAGTAATTCGGAGCAGGGAAGGCTTGCCGCCTGGCGCGGCGAGCGGGACGACGGCCTGTGAGCCTCTCGCGCCCTGTCACGCCGGCGGATTGGGAGCGGCTTCTCGTGGACGCGCATTCTCAAGCCTGCGGTCTGGAACGGCACCTGCGGCACCAGTGCTTCTGTGTGAGCATGAGCGAGAGCAGCGACGTATACTGGGTCGGATGTGGTTCGGCGTACAGGAGGTGGAGACCTGGTGGCGTTGCGGCAGAGCGGCAGGACGGATGGGCCGGGCTTGGTGACCCGAGTGGATCGGGTGTGGAGGCTGGCGCCGTTCAAGAAGGCGCTGACGAAGCGAGAGCACGACCAGGAATTGCTCGGCCAGTTGGGCGGCGGACGCCCCGGACTGGGTGCCCTCCTATGGGAGGCTGCGGGAGCTGGTCCTGCCCCATCCCCAGTCGGGCCGGCCGGGGCTGCGGGTCCGGGCGTTGGTCGTCTGGAGCCCTGGTAAGGGGCCGGCTGGACGCCCCATTGCGGTCGACCCGATCACCCGCCTCGACGCCGCCTTGGGGGACCTCACGGGCAAGCTGGGGCGGCGGCCCTCCACCGTCGCAGCGGCCGAGAAGCGGGTGGCGAGCCTGCTCCGGATTGTGTCCCATCCCGTGTGTAAGAGGCGCCCTGCTCTCCTGGGGAGCAGCCGAACGTCTATCACTGATCAGGACACGATCCTGCTCTCCCCGGCGCCACCCCACTCGGGGCTCCCTGACAGTCGGCGTTGGGGAAGGGGGATCGGGGCCGACCCTCACCCGGCAGCGGGAAGCGGGACGAGGGCCAGTTGGCCGCCACGGCCGAGCGGGACGGCCGGTATGTCTTGGGCACCAACGACGCCGCACTGGGGGTCGAGGCGATGCTCGCCGCGTCCAAGCGCCGCGGTGTGCCCGAGAGAGGCTACACCACCATCATAGGGCCGCTGGCCATCCGCCCGGTCGATCGACACATGCAGCAACGGCTCCTCGGCCTTGTCTTCTGCACGATGGTGGCGCTCCTGGTTTACGCCCTCCGGGAGGTGCTGGCCTGCCGCACGGGCTTCCCATGACCGGCCAGGTCCGGCTGGCGCAATTCGCGCCGCTGGCGGTCCTGGCCCCAGTCTGCCACGATGGGACGGTCCTGCGCCGACGCACCGGGCTTGTCCCGCCCCTCGCGACCATCCTCCCCGTGCTGGGCTGGGCTAACACCGACCGCTCTCTCACCGCCCATGCCTAACCAACCACCATGGTGCGAAGGCTACACTGAGCGGGCGAGCGCGGGCGCCAGGCGCTTTGCCTGTGCCAGAGTCCGGTCGGCTAGGTCGGTGAAGCGGCTGTCAGTCATGCCGATGACGATCGATTCCAGCCGGTCGTGGAAGTCGCCGACCCACTTGACGGGGAGCCGGCGCGCGCCGCGCAGCGCGCCCACGAGCGAACCGGCGGTGGCGCCGGTGCAGTCGGTGTCCCAGCCCCCCATCACGGTGAGGCAGATCGCCGGCTCGAAGGGGTCCTCGCCGCGCTGCGCCGCGCGTTCGGCGTAGAGCAGCCCCATCACCACCAGGGCGGCGTTGTTGATGGTGTGGATGCGGTGGTAATGGCCGTACGCCTGGTGAATGCGGTCGGTCGTGCGCTGGAAGTCGCCGTCTTCGGCCACCCACTCCATCGTGCGGCGCACCGCCTCGGCGAAGCGGCACTCGGCGGGGATCTCCGTCAGGCCGATGCGCAGCGCTTCCTCGACCGTCGGCACGGCAAATGACGCCGCCATTGCCGCTGCGAAGAACATCTCGCCGTAGATCCCGTTCTTGACGTGCGAGAGCGCCGCGTCGCGGTGCGCCAGCTCGGCGGCGCGCTCCGGCGCCCCGGGACAGGCCCACCCCCACAGGTCGGCGCGGATCTGCGCCCCGATCCACTCGCGGTACGGGTTGCGGTAGGTCGCCGTTGCCGGCGGGCGCAGCCCATTGACCAGGTTGCGGTACGCCGCGCGCTCCGCCGTATAGACCAGCAGGTACGGCAGCTTGGACTGCCACGCCCGCCCGACGTCCGCGGTCGTGAAGTCCGGCCCGTAGTCCTCCAGCACGTGCAGCGCCAGCAGCGGATAATCCATGTCGTCGTCGCGCACCATGCGGTCGAACTCCCCGCGAAACCAGCGGCGCGGGCGCTGGGCCAGGCGCTTCACCTCCACCGGCGCATCCGCCGCCTGCGGGTCGACGCCGCGCGGGAACGGGTAGGGGATGTAGTCGGCCAGCGGATACGCGCCGACATACTGGAGCGCAGCCCGAATCGCGTCACGACTCCAGCCCTCCACAGGCTTGCCGAGCAGGCACCCGGCCGCACGGCCGAGCCACGCACCCAGGATGCGGTCGCGCAGCTCCGCTTCGGAGAGCGTGAGGGCCAGGCGCCGCGGCCCGTCCGGCCGCCGCGCCCGGATCTCGTCCAGCGCGGACGGCTCGGGCGGACCTGCCTGCGCCGGCCGTTGGCCCTCGAGGCGGTCGAGGTCGCGGTACAGCGCCTCCAGATCGGGCGCGGCGCGCTCGACCGCGGCGCGGGACGCCTCGGGGATCGGCCGGTGGGGCTCGATGGCCGGCAGGCCCAGCGCCGCCCACCGGCGCTCGAACGCCGAGACGTCGTGCCCCTCCTCGCGGCGCTGCGCGATCTCGTGCGGCAAGTACTCCACCAGCAGCTCGGCGCTCAGCATCGTCACTCCTTTTCTTGCCTTTTCCTCGTTCCTTCTTCGTACGACAGGTTCCCTGTTGATCTCACGACCACCTATGCCGTCTCGCGCACGACCAGCTCGTACGGCAGCACGACGCGCCGCGGCGCGCGCGCGCCTGCTTCACCGGCCGTGAAGCGCTCGAGCAGCAGCTCGGTGGCGGCGTAGCCCATCTCGTACTTCGGCACCGCCACCGTCGTCAGCGCCGGCGAGGTCACCGCCGCCTCGGGGATGTCATCGTAGCCGATGATCGCCACGTCGGCTGGGACGCGCCAGCCAGCGGCGCGCGCCGCGTGCAGCGCCCCGATCGCCATCAGGTCGTTGGCGGCGAAGACCGCCGTGGGCGGCGCGTCGAGGGCCAGCAGCTGGCGCATCGCCGCCTGGCCCCCCTCGCGCGTGTAGTCGCCCTCCACCATCAGCATGGGCTCGGGTGGGATGTCCGCCTCCGCCAGCGCCTGGAGGTAGCCGCTGGCCTTGGCCGGTCGCGCGTCTGAGCCGCCACGGGCCTCTCGTCCACCCGAGGCGGACGGCACCGGTGCCCCCGCGATCAGGCCGATCCGCCGGTGGCCAAGCGCGAGTAAGTAGCGCACCGCGTCGTAACCGCCATGCGGCGCCACGGTCACCATGTCAAATGCCGGATCATCGACGCGGGACCCGACCAGCACCACGGGGACGGCGGCGCGATGGAGCGCCGCGAGCAGCAACTCATGAGGGCCGCCGGCGTCGAGGATCACCCCATCGACCCGGCGCTCCTCGAGCGCCGTAAGTAGGCGCACCTCGTTCTCGGGACGCCGGTCGCTATTGCAGAGGAAGACCGAGTAGCCGGCCGCGTCGGCGGCATCCTGGACCCCACGCGCCAGCTGCGGATAGTACGGGTTGCAGACATCGGGGATGATCAGGCCCATGGCGTACGAGCGACGCGTGCGCAGGCTCCGCGCCAGGCCATTGTGCCGGTAGCCGAGGCGCTCGATAGCCTCTTGCACCCGCGCCCGGAGGGCAGGACTGACGTAGCGCGTCCCGTTGAGCACGTGGGACACGGTGGAGATGGAGACGCCGGCGGCGCGGCTGACTTCGGTGATCGAGCAGGCGGAAGCCATTGGCGATGGGGGTGCTGAGCCGACCATCCTACCCAGTGGCGAAACCTTTGCGCAAACCTTTCGCTCGCCGTACCATAAGCGCCTTGAAGGAGCGACACTGTGGGATCGACGCCTCGTCTCGGGTCCGCCGCTACCCGCCGGCATCTGCTGCTGGGTGCCGGTGCCGGTGCGGCCACGGCGGCCATGACCGCCTGCGCCATCGGTCGCAGCGACGCCGGCGACCTCGCGCCCAAGGCCGAGGTCAAGCGGGGCACGACGCTGCAATGGATGTACTGGTCGACGCCGGGCCCGTGGCTGGAGGCCAACCAGCAGGAGGCCGCCGAGTTCGAGAAGAAGCACGCCGGCCTCGGCCTCAAGATCGAGCAGCTGAACGTGCCGTCCGGCCAGCCCTTCCTCGACAAGCTCACCTCGCTCGTCGCCGCGGGCACGCCACCAGACGTGGCCGAGATCATGCCCTGGGACGTTCCGCAGTTCCAGGCGAAGAAGACCTTGCTCAACCTCTCCCCATACCTCAAACGGGACAAGTACGACCTCTCCGACTTCTTCGCCGCCGGCTTCGATCAGTACCGCTGGACGGCGGACGGCAAGCCGGGCGGCGCCATCGGGGCCGATCTGTGGGGCGTCCCGCGCGACTTCCCCACACGTGCGCTGGGCTACAACACCGACCTTTTCCAGGCCGCCGGCGTCAAGCTGCCCGCCGCCGGCTGGAACGACGCCGCCTGGACCCCGCAGGCGTTCCTCGACGCCGCGCTGCGCCTCACCCGGCGCGACGGCAACGGCCCCAATGGCGTCGGCGTCTGGGGCTGGCATGGCCACGAAGGGCTGCAGGAATGGATGCCGTGGGTCTTCAACCATGGCGGCGACTTCGTCTCGCCCGACGGCCGCGAGAGCCGCTTCGACCATCCCAAGACCATCGAAGCCTTCCAGTTCCTCGCCGACCTGCAGCACAAGCACAAGGTGGCGCCCACCCCGCAGCAGCGTCCGGCGGAGGGGGCGATGGACCAGGCCTTCTTCCACGGCCGGCTCGCGATGCACCACTTCGGTCCGGCCCAACTCGGCCGGTATCGCCAGAACACCCAGGGCTTCACCTTTGACGTCGCCGTCTGGCCGCACACCGTGGTGCCCGGCACTGCCGTCGGCTCGGGGTCCGGCTGGCTGGTGCTCGCCGGCACGCGCGACCCCGAGGCCTCCTGGCTGCTGATCCAGCACCTGCTCAGCCCCGAGACGCAGCGGACCGATGCCGAGGCCGGCAGCGGCGTGCCGGTGCGCAGGTCCATCATGGAACAGGTCTTCATCCGCCAGCCCGCACCGCCCAAGAACGTGCGGGTGTTCATGGATAATGCGCAGGTGGCGCGCCTTGTGCCCCAGGTGCCCAACTGGACGCCGATGATGGAGGTGGTCACCCGCGAGTTGCCCGCGCTCTGGCGGGGCGAGAAGACCGCGCGCGAGGTCTGCAGCGAGATCAAACGCCAGGTCGATCCCATCCTGAAGCAGTCCCTCTAAACCCAGTGGAAAGTGACACGTTCTACGTTCACAGCAGGGAAGCCCGCACGTTCTCCCTCGGCTTCGGTTGAGGCGCTGCCGGGCTCCTGGTTCCTCGTTCCTCGTTCTTCGTTCGTCGTTGGCAGCTGGCCTGGCGGCGACGACAAACTACTTGACGGCCTGTGTTGAGATCACCGCGATGACCGCACCTCGGCCCAACATCCTGGTCCTCATGACGGATACGCTCCGCCCGGATTACGTGCCCGGCTACCGCCGCCCCTCGGACACCGAGGGCCTGCCGGGTACACTCATCTCGCGCCTCGGACTCGGCGCCCGCACCCCTGTGATGGACGCGTTTGCCGCCGAGTCGGCCGTCTTCGAGCGCGCCTACGCCGCCTCGTTCCCCACCGTGCCTAATCGGAACGATCTACACACCGGCCGCTTCACCTTCCCCCACCGCGGCTGGTCCCCCCTGCCCTCTGACTTGCCGTGTCTGGCCGAGGCGATGAATCGCGCCGGCTACGCGACCCAGTTCTTTTGTGATACGCCAAACCAGGTCCCCATGGGCCTCCACCGCGGCTTCCAGGGCTGGGAGTGGCACCGCGGCCAGGAGGGCGACCGCGCACGGAACGACCCGCGCATCAAGGTCGACGATCTTGGCTGCGCCCCCGAGAAGCTGCGTGGCAACGGCGCCGCCTATCGCCAGCATCTGCGCAACCGTGCCTACTGGCAGGGTGAGGAAGACCACTACGCGCCGCGCACCATCCGCTCCGGCATCACCTGGCTCCAGCAACACTGGGAGGGCGACCGGCAGCGGCCGTTCTTCTTGTGGCTGGACACATTTGATCCGCACGAGCCGTGGGACGCGCCACCCTACTACACCGAGTGGTACGATCCGGGCTACGACGGGGAGGTGCTGGCTCACGCCAACTACGGCCGCGCCGACTACATGACCGAGCGTGAGCGCCAGCACGTCAAGGCGCTCTACGCCGCCGAGATCTCGATGGTCGACAAATGGTTCGGCCGCCTGCTCCAACAGCTCGACGACCTTGGCTACCGTGAGAACACCGCCGTCTTCCACCTCTCCGACCACGGCCACTACTTCGGTGACCACGGCCTCCAGGGCAAGCCCTTCCGCGAGCTCCTCTGGTTCTACGAGGGGCTGATCCGCATCGCCCTGACCGTCCGCCTCCCCGACGGGCGAGGCGCCGGGCGCCGGGTGCCGTCGCTGGCCCAGCCGCCCGACGTGACGGCCACCATCCTGGCCCTGGCCCAGGCAGAACTCCCTGGGGTACAGGGGCGCTCGCTGCTGCCGACGATCGATGGTGGCGAGGCGCCCCGCGAGCTAGCCTTCACCAGTCGCTACCCCATCCTGGCTGGGGAGGTGACGCCCTGCGCCATCACCACTCTCGAATGGAGCTACCAGTACTGGCCGGGGGCACCAGAAAAGGAGCGCCTCTATCACCTGGCCAGCGATCCGGGCCAGGAGCAAGACCTGCGCGCCACGCAGCCGGAGGTGGCCCGCGAGCTGCGCGCCGCCTACCTGGGGTGGTTGCGCGAGCAGCACGCGGCGATGGCGACATGGCTACAGGCCATCGAGCGCGACCCGTCATACCGGCCGGACCCAGGGCAGCTATTCCGCGGCATGCTCTAGCCGGGACCCTTCATCGTCCCTCATCGTCATTCATTCATTGGCGGCGATCAATTCCCTCTTCCACTGGGAGCGGGGAAGGGTGAGGGCTCGGTCCGTAACGGATCCAGCCATGCTCTTCCGGAGCACCGGCCTCGCAGGGAAAGAGTGACCATTGCCACAGGGATCCGGCCCAGCCCGCCGTGCACCACCAGCGCGCCTCAGCACGCCGGAGCCCACCATTGCGCTACCGGCACCCCATGCACCGGCAGGGAAATCCCTCGTCGATGCCGCTTCCGGCGCGTCGACGAGGGACGTTGGCTCTAGAGCACAGTCTGCCGCGGCCCACCAGTGCGCCACCAGCACGCCCAGTCTGCCACGGCGTGCGCAGCGTGCCTGGTGCGCCAGTTCCCTTCAGTCTGCCGGATCCCGGAGGGCGCCACCGACGCGCCGCCACGGGTGGCATCCGACATGTACAGATGGTATACCATCGACGGTTCGACCGACCGCTCGCGCGGGTTCTTGCAGCGCAGTCCTCACCCTCTTCCCAGAGAGGGGATCCTGCACCCCCGGAGCATCAGCGCCACGGGAAAGTGGCTTGCCATATCAGGAACCCGGGCTGGTGGAACAGCACACTACTCCCCGCAGCTGAGGTAGGCCGGCGATGGAAGTAAGCAAGGCAATGCCGACAATGGAAGCAATGGTCGCGACGCCATCGCAAGGCGTCATGGCGCGTACTTCACGGCCGACGCGCCGTGCGGCCCTGGCCACCTTGATGGGCGCAGGCACGGCCGGCGCCGCAACCGCCATGAGCGCCTGCGCCGGGCCGGGGGCGCCCCCGCCGGGCGCCTCACGGGCCGCCAGGCCGGCGACCATCGAGGTCCTGCACGAGTTCGGGCCGAACAGCTCGGACGGGCGATGGATGGGCGAGCTACTGGAGCGCATCCGCCAGCTGGCGCCCCACCTCACAGTGAAGTCGACGGTTACCTCCGGCTCATCGTGGGACGTGCTGCAGACGATGCTGGCGGCCGGGACGGCGCCGGACGTGTCCGAGACCTATGTCGCCAACGGGGCCAGCCTAGGCGCCAAGAAGATTGCCGAACCCCTGCAGACTGCCCTCAAGTCGGCCAGGGACTGGAGCCCGAGCGACTACTTCGACGGCCCGCGCGAGGCCTTCACCTACCGCGGGGACTTCGTCCTGGCACCGATGTTTACCGCCCCGATGGCGGTGGCGGTGAACCAGGATATGCTCAGCCGCGCTGGCCTGGCGCTGCCGTCGCCGGCCTGGACCTGGGAGACGTTCACCGATTACGCCGTGAAGCTGACCAGGCAAACCGGCGGCCAGGTGGAGGTCTACGGCGCGGCCATGCCGACCACCAACGGGTTTGGCGCGATGAACTTCTTCGGCGGCCCCCTGTGGAGCCACGGCGGCGACTGGGCCGATCGTGAGCGAGGCGTGGTCACCTTCCACCGGCCGGAAGGGGTGGCCGCGCTGGAGATGTGGGTCAGCATCGCCCTGAAGCGCCAGGCCGCTCCCACGAGCCAGCCAGCGAACTGGCAGGGCCTGTCCGGCACGCCGTTCTCGAACGGGCTGGCCGCGATGGCCTTCATCGCCAGCCCGGCCGTAAGCAATTACCTGCGGCAAGTGACGTCCTTCCCCTGGGCGACGGTACAGATGCCGCGCCAGAAGCAGCAGGGTTCCCATTTCTACGCCCATGGCTTCTTTGCCCTGCGTGCCGCCAGAGAAAAGGAGGCGGCCGTCGAGTTTGTGCGCCTGGCCAGCCTGCCCGAGCACGTCGCCCACTGGAATATCGCGTCCTTTGGCATGCCGACGCGCAAATCGGCGGCGGCGCGGAAGGAATGGCAGGACCACTTGCGCACCCAGCCCCACCTGGCTGCCTTCAACGAAAGCCTGAAATACATGCGGGGCTACCCGCCCCTGCCCGGCTGGAACGAGGCGTCCGTGGGGCCGGAAGGGATCGGCCAGGCCCTGATCGACGCCGTCCAGGGCAAGGCGGCGCCCCGCACCGCACTCGAGGAAGCGGCGCGGCGCGCCGATGCCCTTCTCGCGCAGCAGCCCAGGTAAGCCAGGAGAGGTGGAGCGGTGAGGGCCAGCCGACAGGCGCTGCCTGGCCGCAGCCTAATCACGGTCAACCAGATCAGCCGGGAGCAGATGAGCCAGGAGCAGCCGCTGCCGGTTCACGATCCACCAGATCTGCCAGCAGAACAGGGGGTGGCGCGGCGCCGCGACGCGAACGCCGCGGCGTTATATCCGGCGCTGCCTGGCCAGACAACTGGCGCGGATGAACCAGCAGACGAGGACCAGCAGAAGACCAGCGGAAAGGACTGATAGAGGATGCCCCGTAGTGATGGCGACCGCGTGCCCACCATTGACCAGTTCACCGGCGCGCTGCTTGGCCTGGCCATCGGCGACGCCCTGGGCCGGCCGACGGAGGGCCAGCGCCATGATGAGATCCGCGCCCAGCCCCGCGAGGCGCTGCTGACCTTCCGCGCCTATCGCGACGGCCGGCTGGGCCGGATCCTGCCGCCCGGCTCCTGGAGCGACGACACCCAGCAGGCGCTGCTCCTGGCGGACTCCCTGGTCGCCGGCCGCGGGCTGGACGCCCAGGACTTTGCCGACCGCATGTACGCCCTGTGGCGGTCCGGCGCGGCCCGTGGCTACGGGCGCGTCTACCAGCAGGCGATGGCGCGGCGCGATGCCGGCCAGCCCTGGGAGCGCGCGGCCGTCGAAGACGACGTGATGAACGGCGCCGCCATGCGCATCGCTCCCCTGGGGCTCTTCTACTGGTTCGACCCCGCCGCCCTGGCCGACGCCGCCGCCCGCTCCAGCCGCGTCACGCACCGCCACCCGTCCGCCGTCGCCGGCGCCATCGGGGTTGCCCAGGCTTTCGCCTATGCCCTGACGCACACCGAACTCGACCCTGACGCCTTCGTCGCTGCGCTGCGCCGGCAGGTAGCGCCCGTCGATGCGGGGACGGCCGAGCACCTGGCACTGCTGCCCCGTGCGGTCCCCCTGGACCTGGATGACGCCTTCGCGCTACTCAGCCAGGTACCCGAGTTCGCCTCGCCGCCGGCTGGGGGGCGTGGCCGGGGCATCGGGGGCATGACCATCAGCCTGCTGCTGGGGGCCACTTATCTCTTCCTGCACACGGGTGGCGACTTCCGGCGGGCGGTGGAGGGGGCGATCCTGCTCGGCGGGGATACCGATGGCACGGCCGCCACCGCGGGGGCCCTGTGCGGCGCCTGGCGCGGGACGGCCACCCTGCCGGCGGAGCTGGCCGAGACGGTGGAGGAAGCGGAGCGGATCCGCGTCCTGGCGGTCTTGCTCCAGGAGCGATCGCTCTGGGCCGCGCGGTCATCGCCGGCGCTCGACTAGCCTCTCCTCATTTGCAAAGCATGCGGAGCCATCACCCTGCCCTCTCCCAAAGGGAGCGGGGACCCTTCGCTGGCCCTGAAGAGTCGGTTATGCCCCTGTGGGCCACCAGCGACAGAAAGGCTGGCGATTGCCACCGGAATCAAGGCCAGCCACGGCGGTCGCTCACGGTGCCGGCCGATGACGGCGTCGATCTCCGGCTCGCACCGCGCTGGAGCGAGGGCCGTGCACAGCTTAGCCAGGAGGCCAAGCCGGGCCCGCTGATCGTCGTAGTCGGGTGTGAGGCCATCCTAGACCACGCCCGCGACCACCCGCTCCAGCAGGAAGCGGCGCGTGCCGTCGTCAAGACCATAGTCGCGGTAGTTGACGCGCAGGTTATAGAGCACGTGGCGCTCGCGCCCGCGCTCGAGCTGTGCCCACAATCGCCCAGCCTCGCCTTCTGGCAATGCGCGCGCCACCGGCCGGATGTTGCAGGACGAGCCGGCGGGAACGAAGCCGCGTGGCGCGCAGAGGTGCTGGTAGAGGCGCATATATTTACCGGTCAGGCGCCAGGGCAGGTCCGACGGCTTGCTGGCCCAGGCAGCCTGCGGCTCCTCGCCGGCGATCTGGCCTCCCTGGCCAAGGGTAAAGAAGCGCATACCGGCGGCGGTCACCACCTCCGTGCTGAAGACGATCCGTGGCAGCCGGCGCCGCACGGCGGCGAAGAAACCGGCCTCGTCCCACCGCCAGAGTAGCGAGGCGTCCACGTGCACCGCGTCGATACCGAACTCCTCGACCGTTGGCGCCAGTTGGGCCAGATAGGCGTCGTGCCACTGGGGCGAATCGACGTCCATGCCGACAATCGGCGCCGTCCATGCTCCCGTGAATTGCACCGCGTCTGCCACCGCGTACCAGCCGCCATGCAGGTCGGGTAGCGTACCCTCCTCGCCGCCGGCGTTCGCGGGGCAGCCGAAGCACTCCACCTGAACGACGTTGACCCCCTGCCGGAACAGGAATGGAAAGGGGAAGCGGTAGCGGTCGTGGTGGCGGAACCACTGCGGGAGCGTAACCAGCGTTCGGCCGTTGAGCGTCAGGCGGATGATCCCATCCCCCACCCACGGCAGCCCGCCAAGCGTGAGCACCGCCTGGCACGTCTGCGGCAGGGGCACCGTCTCGAAGCTCCAGCCACCGGCGGCCGGCCGCACGTTGCGGAGGGGCTCACGCCCCGTGCGGAAGTCGAGCGGGCGTGCGGGAGCGCCGCCCGGCCAGCCGACGTAGGGGCCGCACAGCCGGTCGCGCGGGTGGTGCGGCTGGGCGCGCACCGCCAGATGAGCCAGCCGGTCGAAGCCGGGCCGGTACGGATCGGCCCCCCAGGCAAGCGTATGCACCATGGCCCGGTAGCCGCCGTCATGCAGCGCGTCGATCGCCTCACGGAAGCCCGCCCGGCCGCCCAGTTCCGGCGCCGGCACGTAATCCGGATAGCCGCGGTCGTACGGCGCGCACCAGCCGGGCAGGTAGAACAGCGCGCCGGGTGGGACCCCCAGCTCCTTGAGCTCCCGCGCCAAGTCTCGGAGGTGAGTGTACGTGTGCGCCACCTCGCCGTGCGGGCGCCATAGATCGAAGGTGAAGACGATGGGGATCTCCAGCACCCAGGCCGGCACGTCCCCCGCGGCGACCTGCTCTGCCAGCGAGCGCAGGCCGTAGGTCTGGCGTAGCCAGGCGTGGTGGCTGGCCACGGCCGCATCCATGGTCGGCCAGTATTGCACCGTCAGCGGATCCTCGGCAGCCCACTCGAAGCAGAGCAGGAAGCCGTCTCCCGTGCGCCGCACGGCCGCCGACGGCCGGCGGGGCGTGACATGCTCCAGCAGCCCGCCGCCGCCACGATCCGTCCCCACAGCCTCCAGCGGCGCTCGCGCAGCGATCTCCAGCCAGCCATCCGGGCCCAGATCCACGAGTACGAGTGGATAGGCCAGCCAGAGCAGGCCGAAGAAGTTGAGGCCCGCACGGTAGCTCTCTCCCGCCGGCATGTCACGGTCGATGCGCGTGCCGGCGTTCCAGGAGCACGGCAGGTGGATCACCGCCCGCTCGGGGAGCGGCACGTCCAGGGTGGCGCGGTCACGCCCGCGCGGGTCATCGGGCGGCGCCTCGCGCGGCGGCAGTCGCAGGGTGAGGCCGTGCGCCCCTTCCTGCCATGCCGGCGCCTGCGAGGCGCCGCCCCGCCGCACCCGTGCCCCACGGACGACCTCCCAGATCGCTGCGGACCATGAGCGAACCCCCCGTCGCTCTCCCTTGCCGGCCTCACTCACGTCTGGCCTACCTTCTCACTCCTCGCTCACTCGTGGCCCTCGTTCCTCGCCAGTCGCTCCTCGCTCCGCGCTCCTTCTCCTCGCCCCGGCTGCTTGGTCACGAAGGGATGGTTGGGCGTTTGCAGGTGCTCCCGTAGCCACGGCCGCTTCTCGGCGGGCAGGCCCCCGCGCGGCCCGATCAGGTAGCGGGCGGCCCCCCACATCAGCTGCGTGTATGGATCATAGTGCTCAAACATTAACGCCCACAGCGCGTCGCGCAGGTCCTGCGCCACCTCGGCGTACGCCGGCTCATCGATCACGTTGCGCACCTCGCCCGGATCGGCCTCTAGGTCGTACAGTTCATCCCAGTCGAAGCCGTTGAAGACGTACTTGTAGCGCTGGCCAATGGCGATGCGCTGGGTGTAGAGCAGCTCGCAGCCGTAGTAGCAGTTGAGCCGGTAGGCCGGCCAGTCCGCTTCGGCCGCCTCGGGGCGCATCATCAGGGGCAGCAGGTCGCGACCGTCGGCGTGGGGCAGCGCCGGCGCCCCCGCCACGGCGGTGAAGGTATGCGCCAGGTCCTGTAGCTGGACCAGCGCGTGCGTTCGGCTCCGCGCCGGGATCACGCCCGGCCAGCG
Organism: Chloroflexota bacterium; assembly: GCA_034437795.1. Classification (GTDB taxonomy): domain Bacteria; phylum Chloroflexota; class UBA11872; order UBA12225; family UBA12225; genus DAOTTI01. The sequence goes on from DAOTTI010000189.1 coordinate 64,080, forward strand.
CGCCACCAGCGGGATGCGGATCGTCTCCTCGTAGGGCGTCCAGCCCTTGACCATACAGCGGTGGGCGCCCACGTTGTCCCCGTGGTCGGCGGTGAAGACGGTCAGGGTGTTGTTCACCTGGCCCACCTCCCTGAGCGCATCAAGGACGATCCCCACCGCCGCATCCACCTGCTGGCAGTAGGCGTAGAAGTGGCGCAGCACCTCCCGCACGTCTTCGGGCGACAGTTCCTGCCACAGGCTGGCCTCGCGCGCCAGGAGCCGCGGCTTGTTCTGAAAGGTTTCCTCCAGGTAGTTCCTGGGGATTTCCACATCCTCCGGCCGGTACTGCGCCAGGAACGTCAGCAGGGGCTTATAGGGGTCGTGGGGCTCGGGGAAGTGCACCTCAATGTGCCAGGGGCGGCCGGACGCGGCGTACTCGCGGATCAGCTGCGCCGCCGTGGTGGCAATGTGGTACTCCTGCGTCGCCTCGAACTCCCCGTCGATCTCCAGCCACAGGGTGTGCGTGTCGCCCCCGGGCCAGGTGACCGACCGGCGCCGGACCACCTCGTAGCGCCGGCGGGTGTCGCGAATGGTCGGGCCATAGCCGTCCACCCGGTTGCGCCGCGCCGCCTCCGGGGTGAGCGTAACCTGGACCGGCGCGCGGTACTCGTGGTAGCCGAAGTCCAGCGGGCCCCGCAGGCGGCTGGCGTGCCACTTGCCCACATAGCCCAGGCGGTACCCCACCTGGCGCAGGCGCTGAGAGAAGGTCTCGACGTCCGGCGCCAGATCGGGATTGAGCGACATCGGTACGTGCACCTGGTGGTAGACGCCGTTGTGCCAGGGGTAGGCCCCGGTGAGCAGGGCGGCGCGGGCGGGGCAGCAGATCGGCACCGGCGTGGAGGCGCGCTCACAGCAGAGGCCCTCCGCTACCAGCGCGTGCACGTGAGGCGTGCGGCACACCGACCGACCGGCAATCGTGTCCCAACGCATGTGGTCGCCGGTGATCAGCAGGATGTTCGGTGGCCCCGGTGGGGCAGGCGGGCCGTTCAGGCCCGACCGGTCAGCGTGGGTAGTCATCAGTCTCCTCTCTGCCTGTGCAGCTTGCCGTAGCCACTGGCATGGCCAGACGTTTGGTGCCCCTTTCGCCTGCGGGTACCGGCGTCAGATGACGGCTGGCCGCGCACGCTGCTGAGCCCAGCGGCGCGGCGCTACGCCCGGCCATCAGGCGGGCGTCCGTCGGTCTGACCGTGGCTCTCGACGTCGCCGTCCCAGCCCAGCCACCGGACAAACTCGGTGTGGGGGCGCCTCGGTTTCTCCGGCAGCGTCGCCTGCGGATCGGGGTACCCCACATAGATGAAGCCGACGAGCTGCGCCTCCGGCGGCAGGCCCAGGAAGCGCTTGGCGTGCTGCGACTCTGTGCCGTTGGAGCGCCAGTAGGCGGCCAGGCCCATGGCATGGGCGGCGATGAGGATGCTCTGCATCGCGGCCGCGGTAGCCGCCAGATCCTCCCAGGGTGGCACGTGCGGGTGAGCCCCCGGGACGGCCGCCACAACGATCACGACGGGCGCCCGCGTGAAGGAGAGCGGGACATGCTTGCGGCGCTGCGCCTCGGCCTCAGGGGTGGGCGCCGGCCAGCGCCGCAAGCCCTCGTCCATGATCACCTCACCCAGGCGCAGGCGCGCCTCACCCCGCAGGACGAAGAAGCGCCACGGCTGCGTCAGGTAGTGGTTGGGGGCATGAGTGGCCGCCTCCAGTAGCGTGTCAATCACCGCCCGGGGCGGCTCCCTGTCCGGCAGCACGTGCGGCTGGCTGCGGCGGGTGCGGATGACGTGCAGGACGGTTTCGGCGACCGTGGCGGGAAGGGCAGGTAGGGTCGTCATAGGCAAGAAGACACGCACGGATTGTATACGATCGACGTCTCGTCGGGCGCCGCACCGGTCGAGCTGCATCCCCTGCTGCCAAGTGCCGGCATGACGCCGCCCAATGGCCCTCCCTCGGCCCCGGCCGCTCCGGCACGGTCCGCTGCAGCCACTCGCCGCGGCGGACTGCCCACGCGCCCCCACCGCTCGCTGGCCCGCCGCTCCGGTACTACCCGTTGCACTCTTGTGTCGCGGCGGCGCATTGTATACCATCGACGATGTGGCTGGCCTCGCGCGCCTCCGCACCGGCCGGCATACGGCACATGTGCGATAAGCGCCAGACCGGCGGGCCAGCCGTACCCTCTACCGCTCTACTGGCAACGATGAAGAGCGATCATGGCAACGGGAGGTACACCATGGGACAGCCAGTCGTACAGCGCACCAGGCGGGCGCTGCTTGGCGAGGGCGCTCTCCTTCTCGGGGCGGCCCTGGTCGCCTGCGTCCCGGGCCAGGCCGGCCCGGCCAGGAAGGAGCCGGAAGGGGCCGCCACCATCAACATCCTGTACGGGGGCGGCGGCCAGGAGGTGCAGGATCTCTACGACCGTACCGCCTTCGCCACCTTCAAGCGCCGCTTCCCCGGCTCCACCATCAATCTGGACAGCAGCGGCAACCCGCTCTCCAAGGTGCTCACCCTGCACGCCGCCGGCAGCGCGCCGGACATCATCCAGGGTGGCGATACCTGGACGATCGACGTGGCGCGCCTCGGTCTCGGCATCCCCCTCGATCCGTACGTCAAGGGCTGGGATGCGCGCGCCGACTTCGTCAAGTCGTCCTGGGACTCGGGGCAGGAGGCCGGCAAGCAGTGGGGCGTGCCCCTCTTCGTTACGGCGCGTATCGTCTATCTCCGTAAGGGCGTGCTGGCCGAAGTCGGCGTCGCCAGGACCCCGGAGACCTGGGAGGATCTGGTGGATACGGCCAGGCGCTCCACCAAGGTGGACAACGACCGCGTGGTACGTCAGGGGCTCACGCCCCCAGGCGGGGGCGACGCCTGGTGGTGGTGGTTCTGGCTCCTGCAAACGACCGGCGCCACGCTGTTCAAGGACGGCAAGGCCGGCTTCACCGCGGGAGAAGGGGAGACCACCTTGCAATTCATGAAGGACCTGCAGTCGGCGATCCTGCCCCGAGGCGCAGAGCCGTTACCCGGCGATAGCGCGGCCAACTTCACCAGCGGTACCATCGCCCACGCCTGGCTACACCTCGCCCCCTATCAGAACATCCAGAGGTCGAACCCCAAGGATTACCAGGAGATGGTGATCAGCACGCCCCAGGTGCCGGGGAACGTCGCCTACCGGCTGCCGGGCGGGCGCAAGGTCCCGCCGCTGACCTTCGTGGACAACGCGCTGCTGTTCATTAGCGCCCAGTCCAGGTATCCGGACCACGCCTGGGAATTGACCAAGCTCCTGCTGGAGCCGGAGACGCTGCTGGAATTCGAGCGCCTGCGCGGGCGCCTGCCGCCCCGCCGGTCCATCTTCGGCCAGGGCTGGATGAAGGATGAGAAGATCCAGCAGATCGCCAGGGTCTATGAGAAGACCGGCCGCGCGCGCTTCAACCCGCCCAACTTCGACGGCGTGACCCGTATCGTCAACGAGGTCGTCTGGAGTGTGGTGCGAGATCAGAAGGTCTCGGTGCGCGACGGGGTGCTGGCCATGGCGCGCGACCTGGAGCAGCTCGCGCGTGAGGTCGCTTATACCGGCACGACCCGATGGTGAGACGGGGCGACCGGTGCGCCGCCGCGGTGGCCGGCGCGGCTCGCACGGAGCGCTCCGGACACTCCTCCAGCGTGAGGCGCGGCGGCCCATGAACCGGCGGGGGATCCCGGCCAGGCACGTCCGCTTTCGTGACGTGGGCGGCCAGAAGTCCTGTATCACCGTTGCTCGCGGTGAGGTGGCAAAGGACTGCGGGCCGCTGCTGTAGCACCACCCCGCGCGGCAACGTGAAACCGAACACGTCTGAGGGAAGGAGAGCCATGAGCCAGCAGGACGCAGCCATGGCCGTGCCGGCGGTACCGCTGGTGGCCTTTGATCCCGCCTCGATCCCCGACGTCACCATCCGGCGCATCACGCGCATCCGCCTCACGGCCGTGCGCCCGCGGGAGGTGGGGCGCGTGCACCGCTCCACCTATAACCCCCAGGTGCGCGTCTGCTGGGAGGAGCCGTTCAACCTGGTAGAGACGGACAGCGGGTTCCACCCCATCGGCTGGTGCCGCGCGCCGGACGAGCAGATGCGCCGGCTGATCGGCAAGTCGCTGCGCACGCTGTTCGGGCCAGATGGTCTGGTGCGCCCGGCGTACCGCTTCGCTGGCATGCTGCTCTGGGAGGTGCTGGGCCAGGCCCTGGGACAGCCGGTGTACGTCTTGCTCGGCGCCCGCGGCCCGGCCGACGTGCTGACCTACGACAGCTCCATCTACCCGTCGGACATGAACGCCGCCGACCCGGCCGCCGGCGACCGCTACCTGATCGATAGCCTCCGCTCTGGCCTGAGCCAGGGACACAAGCACTTCAAACTCAAGATCGGGCGCGGGGGCCGCTACCCCGACCTCGTCACTCGTGAAGCCGGCCTGGCGCGGGACATCCATATCACGTGGCACGCCCGCGAGTACCTTGGCCCCGACAGTGCCATTCTGGTAGACGCCAATAACGAATACACACTGGAGGAAGCCCAGCGCTACCTCACCGAGGTAGCCGGCGCGCGGATCGGCTGGATCGAGGAGCCGTTCCCGGAGAGCATGGAGCAGACCGGCGCGCTCAAGCACTTCATTCTGGAGCGCGGGCTGGATGTGGCCATTGCCGACGGCGAAGGAGGCTGGGCGGAGCGCCCGGCTGAGAGCGCGGCGCTGCTCGAACAGCTCGTCACCGCACGGGTCCTGGACGTGGTGCAGCGTCCCCTGCGCGCCTACGGCTTCAACGAGTGGCTGGAATTGCTGCCTCTGCTGGCCCGCTCCGGCGCCAGGGCGGCACCGCACAACTGGGGCGGCTACGTCGTGCAGTTCCACGCGGCCCACCTGGCGCGGGGCACGGGCCTGTGCACGTACCTGGAAACGGACATCATGGTCAACCCCGACGTCGACGCCACCGGCTTTGTCCGCCGCAACGGTCTCCTGAGCGTGCCCGACACCCCCGGCTTCGGCTGGCGCATCGACCCGGATCTGTTCAAATGGAAGGAGCCGGTCGGCGTGTGGGACTAGCGCGGACTGTTCACAGCCGGCGAGCGGTTCCTTCTCCCTCTGGGAGAGGGGTAGGGTCCAGTGCAGCCGGCTCTGCTGTGCCAGCAGGCTCCCTCTTCCACAGGGAGAGGGGTAGGGGCCTCAGGGCGGGGCAGACCTGGCGCGGTCCACTTTCTCTCCCAGGGGGGAGAGGGCTCAGGTAAGGGCTCTGCTGTAAATAGTCCGGGCCGGATGGGCTGGTGGCGTGGACGGGCACGGACGGAGGTTGACGGGAGTCAAGGAGAGAGCATCATGAAGCGAACCGACGGCATCCTGCGCATTGGCGTGCTCGGCTGCGGACGGATCTTCAACAGCGCCCATCGCTTCGCCTACGTGCGCACCCTGGGGCTGGGCCATCTGGTGGCGTTCTATGACCCCAACACCGAACGAGCCGAGCGGACGTGTGCCCAGTTCCGCACCATGCTGGAGGAGGTCCTGCAGGACGGCTCACTGGCGCCGGCGCAACGGGCGGCCGCCGAGCAAAACCTGAAGGAGCTGCACGTCTACCCCAGCAGCGCGGCGCTCCTGGAGGCCGTGGACATCGTGGACGTGTGCACCACGCCCCTGGCGCGGCTCGGCTGCGTCGTTGAAGCAGCGCAGGCGGGAGTCCACGCCATGGTGGAGAAGCCGAGCGCGCGCACCTGGCTGGAAGCAGAGCGGATGCGCGAGGTCACCGAGCGCTACGGCGTGCTCTTCCAGCTCAACGACGACAATCTCTGGGACACGCGCTATGGCCAGGTGCGCCGCCTGCTGGAGAGCGGCGCCATCGGCGCGGTGCAGACGATCTGGCTCACCCGCGGCTCGCAGCCGAACGCCACCACGGTGCTCAAGTGGCAGGCGGACGCCCGCGTCGCCGGCGGCGGGGCGGTGATGGATTACGGCTCGCACGGGATCGCCACAGTCTGGTATCTGCTGGGGATGGAAGCGTGCGCCCGCCCCGTGCGCGTGGAGAGCCTGGGGATGGCCGTGCGCCAGCGTCAGCGCACGCTGGAAGGCGATCCGGTGGAGATCCAGGTGGAGGACGACGCCCACCTCAAGATCCTGTTTGAGCATCCACAGACCGGCGCCTGGACCACTGTGTTCCTGGAGGCGTCCTGGTCGGGGAACGAGCTGGGCTGCGTCGAGCACCCGTACAACCAGTGGCTCCGCATCGAAGGAAGCCAGGGCATCCTCACCAGCTTCCGAGACGCGAGCGGTAACGAGTTCTTCCGCGTCCAGCATTGGGCCCACTCCGCCATTCCGGAGCGGGCGGTCGGGAAGCAGGAAGTCTACGCGGTTGAGAAGGACGATCGCGCCAAGGCCAACTTCGACCGCGGCATCACGGACTTCATCACCCGCGTCTTGCGGCGCCAGCCGCCGCTCGCCGGCGCCGCCTTCGCCGCCGACGTGATCGCCACGGCCGGGGCGGCCTACCTGAGCAACCTGCGGGGCGGCCGTGCCGTCACGCTGGATGAATTCAAGGCCTACGCGCTGGACCTACGGGCGCGGTGCGCCGACGAGCGCGCTGCGGAGGAGGTGCTGATCAGCGAGCTCATGGCGCCGTTCCGGACCAGCTAAGCCAGGTTCACAGCGCAACGTTCACGGCGCAACGCAAGGAAGCCAGCCGGCGCCGGCCCGGCTGCGGAAAGCGATCCGGCCTGCGTCCGCCCCTACTGCACCTGTCGCGCGGTGTCGGCACGCTGCCATCTGCCGGCCCTGAGGAGCGCCCTTGAGGAGCGCCGTAGCGCCTGAGGACGAGGAATGAACGAGGAGCAACCGATGAAAGTTGGGCTGTACACCATCAGTCTTTCCGGCGGCTACTACGATGGCCCGCCGGTGCCGCTGCTGGAGATCATCCGGCAGGCACGGGACTGGGGCTACGAGGGCATCGAGCTCGAGGCCAAACGTCCCCACGGCAACCCGATGGACCTCGACGAGCGCCAGCGCCGCGAGATCGTCCAGGAAGCGCGGCAGGCGGGGGTCGAGCTCTGCGCCGTGGCCTCCTATAACGACTTCTCCAGCCCCATCGAAGAGCACCGCCAGAACGAGCTGCTGATGGTGCGCGAGCAGATCCGGCTGGCCGCCGACCTCGGCGCGCCGCTGCTACGCGTCTTTGCCGCCTGGTCGGGGGTGACGCGACGGGACGGCAAGATCACGTATGACCTGGCCCGTTACAACATCGATCACCGCTTCCCCGGCACGACCCAGCTGGAGCGCTGGACCTTCGTGCGTGACACGCTGGCCGAGGCCTGCCGGATCGCCGAGGCGCACGGGATCACGCTGGCGCTGCAAAATCACGAGCCGATCATCCACAGCCACGAGGACGTGCTGGACTTCATCGACGAGATCGGTTCCCCAGCGCTCAAGGTCTGCCTCGACTTTCCCATCATGAAGGATAAGTCCGACGAAGCCGTGCGCCGCGCAGTGCGCGAGGTCGGGCCGCTGATGGTGCATTCCCACTTCGGCGGCGAGTACGACGAGAGTCCGGACGGGCCGGGTGGCGTTCCCGTGCCGCGCCGCGTGGGGCGTCGCGGGCCGCCGCCGGCCAGCTATGCCACCTTCTTAGGTGAGATCAAGGCCCAGGGCTACCGTGGGTACCTCTGCTATGAGCTATGCCACCCCTGCCTGATCGGCCACCGGCACTTCGGCCTGGATGAGGCGTTCAACCAGGTCCGACGCGCCGCCCGCTTCATGCGCCATGCCATCGACCTCCCCTAGTTGCATAGGCGCTCGCCATCTCCGTCTCCGGCGCGGCGCCACGCGGCAGCAGCTCGAAGATGTCGAAACCGTGTGCCCCCAGCGACAGCCGCAGCGTCGGGCCATCAAGCCGTCTCGTCTCGCCGGGGACGTCGCGGATGTCAATGTGCAGCTAGCTGGATGCCGTCATCCTTGAAGCGGTCATCACGCCTCGCCGTCCCTGCGCCGGCGGACGAGGGCCGGCCGATGGATCTGCTCCAGCCGCCACCGGTCGGATACGCCCTTGGAACTCCCTGCGCCGGTGGACGAGGGCCGGCCGATGGATCCCCGCTGCTGGAGCCAGCCGGCTTTCCCATCCTCAGGCGCCGCCGTTGCCGCTGCGCATCGCGGATCCCTTGACACTCATGTGCAGATGATATACCGTAGACGACAGGCAACGATGCCATGGCGGCCAGGTGGCCGCGTCACCACAGCAAGCGTGAGGAGGGGAAGTGCCATGACCCGTACCCCGACCACCAGGCGCGCCCTGATCAGCGGCGCCGTACTCCTGAGTAGCGGGCTGGCCGCCGCCTGTGGCCAGTTCGGCCAGCGGGAAGTGACCCCGCCGACCGCCCGGCGGACACCTACCCCGCTCCTGGCCTGGGTGGGGCCGCCGGTGGACACGATCGGCCCCGGCGCAGACTTCTGGAAGACCACGGAGGCCCTGCTCAGGACCGAGCACCCCGAGATCCTGCTGGATCGTAACCGGCCGGCGATCCCCGAAAACCAGACCTTCGACGACATGCTGATCGCCAACTTTGCCGCCGGCAGTGGCCCCGACGTCTGGGAGGGGGACGTCACGCCCTGGCGCCAGGAAGTGAAGGTCAAGCTGGGCATCCCTCTCGCCCTGGAGAGCTACTACGCGCGCCTGCCTAACCTCAAGAGGATCTTCGGCTGGATGAAGGAGCAGGCCCGCATCCAGGGCAAGCTCTACGGCGTGCCCCACGAGGTGGAGTTCATTGCCGTCTTCTACAACAAGCGCGTGTTCGCCGCGGCCAACGTCAAGCCGGGCAGGACCTGGGAGGAGTTCCTCAAGACGGGCGAGACCCTCAAGGCCCAAGGTATCCAACCGCTCAACCAGCGGGCAGCGCCGAACATGGGGCACCTCTGGAGCCTGACCCTGGCAGCCATCGCCGGCCGGCAAGGGGTCGACGACATTGTGGCTGGCAAGGCGCGGTGGGACGGCACCGCCCCGGTGCTGGCCGGCGAAACGCTGGTCGATCTGCAACGGCGGGGGATCCTGCCCCGCTATGCAAGCATCGTGGGCAACCAGCCGTTCGCCGAGTTCCCGATGGGCGATTCGTTCTTCGAGGGCAAGGTCGCCCAGTGGGTTACCGGCACCTGGAGCATCGCCGGTTTCGAGAAGCAGAAAGTGGACAGAGGGGGGCTCTTCGACTACGATTTTTATGCCTTGCCCTCGCCCAACAATAGCCGCAAGCCCGAACTCGCGGGCAGCGCTGGCGGTGGCTTCTCGATCTGGGCCAAGAGTAAGGTCCCCGACGTGGCAGCCACGTTCATCGACTGGCTCTACAGCCCGCCGGTGCAGCGGGCCTGGATCGAGATCCTGTTCCAGGTGCCCCCGGTCCCCTTCAAGATTGAGGACTACAAGCTCTCTGACGGTGAACGGCGGGCGCTGGCACTGATCCACGACTACGAGAAGCTGGGGTTCGGCTGGAACGTGGACGTGATCATGCCGGTGGAGATGCACCGCGAGTTCTGGCCCCTGCTGAGCGAGGTAATGCTCGGGAAGAAGACGCCGCGGGAGATGATGACGCGCCTCCAGCAGCTCTGGGAGACGGAGCAGGCCAAGCTCAAGGCGCGCTAACCGGGCGGCTGGAGCAGCTCGATCGTGATGCCGTCGGGGTCACGGAGATAGACGGCGTAGCCGCCTTTGTTCACGCCCTGCGTGATGGCTATCGGCGCGGAGACGAAGCGCACGCCCCGCTGGCGCAGGCGGGCGTGAACGGCCGGCAGGTCGTCGACCAGAAAGCAGACGTGAGCGCAGCCGGGCCGGTTGGTGGCCAGCGGCAGGGGGTCTCCCGCCTGCGTCTGGTACTGGATCAGCTCCAGGATGTGGCCATTCCCAGGGAGCGTCAGGAAGACGATACGGAAGCGCTCGCCAGGGAAGCCGGTCACCTGCGCCGGATAGTCCGCCTCCGGCTGCATGTCGGCCAGTACCGTCAGACCGAGCAGGTCGCGGTAAAAGGCCAGCGAGCGCTCCATGTCGCCCACGGTGAAGCTGCTGTGGTGGAAGCCTCGCAGCATGCTCCCGGTGCCCTCCCCCTCGGGGCGCGTTCGCAGCACGCTGCTGGTGCCCCCTCCCCGCAGGCGACCTCGGGGCACGGCCCCAGTGCGTCCTCGCGGGCGAGTGCGCGGCCTGGTCCCCGTGCCTCCGTCTCGTAGGTGAGCGCGCGCCACCCCTGTGGCGTCTCCTCCCTGCTGATCCGCGCGCGCCATGGTGCTGGTCCCCTTACCCGCTGACAAGCTGGCGTACGGCCTCGGCGATCTTCTCAGCGCTGACCAGCACCTGCTCCTCCAGGTTTGCAGCGCAGGGGATGGGCACGTCGTCGCAGGTGACGCGCACGACCGGCGCGTCGAGATAGTCAAAGGCCTGCTCCAGGATCGTGGCCACCAGCTCCGCGGCAAAGCCACAGGTGCGGTAGCCATCGTTGGCCACCACCGCACGATGGGTCTTCTTCACCGAGGCAGTGATGGTGTCCACGTCCAGGGGCACGAGCGTGCGCAGGTCGATCACCTCGGCGTCGATGCCCTCCCCGGCCAGCGCCGCGGCGGCCTCGACGGCGTAGTGCGCCGCCAGCCCGCTGCCGATGATGGTGACTTGGCTGCCCGGCCGCCGGATGGCTGCCTTGCCCAGGGGGATGAGGTACTCTCCTTCCGGCACCACGCCGGTGGTGGCATAGAGCAGGCGCTTCTCGAAGCAGAGCACCGGATTGCCGTCGCGGATGGCGCTCTTGATCAGCCCCTTGGCGTCGTACGGCGTGGACGGCATGATCACCTTCAGCCCCGGGATGTGCGCCACCCAGGCCTCCAGGCTCTGCGAGTGCTGCGCCGCCAGGCCGATGCCGGTGGGGACCGCGCCCCGCACCAGCATCGGCACCGCCACCTGCCCGCCGGTCATGTAGCGCAGCTTGGCGGCGTGGTTCGCCAGCTGATCCATGGCCAGGGACAGGAAGTCCATCACCTGGATCTCCACCACCGGCCGCGCGCCAGCGATGGCGGCGCCGACGCCCATCCCCGTGAAGGCCTGCTCGGAGATGGGCGTGTCGATCACCCGCGCTGGACCGAACGCCTCCAGCAGGCCCTTGGTGCAGCCGAAGAGGCCGCCGGAGGCTGCCACGTCCTCACCCAGGACAAAGACGCGCGGGTCGCGCCCCATCTCTTCCCAGAGCGCTTCGTTGATGGCCTCAGCCAGGCTCAGCGTCCGCCCTCCCGTCTGGCCTGAACCGGCGGCGGGAACGCCCGGCTCCACCGCGCGGGCCACCTCGTCGGGCGCCGGCGCGAAGACGTCGGTATGGGCCTCCTCGGGGGCGGGTCGGGGGCTGGCCAGGGCAAAGGCCACGGCCTCGCGGATCAGCGCCTCCTCCTGGGCGCGGATGGCCTGGATCTGGTCGTCGGAGAGCACGCCGGCGGCCACCAGCCGGCGGCCTAGGACGTCAATCGGATCGCGCGCCTTCCAGGCCGCGATCTCCTCCGCCGGCCGCACCTCGCGCGTGGCGAAGGCAGAGTGGCTGTGGAAGCGGTACGTCTTGCATTCCAGGAGCGTCGGCCCTGCGCCAGCGCGAGCCCGCTCCACGGCGGCACGGGTCGCCTCATAGACCGCCAGGACGTCCTGGCCATCAACGATCGCCCCTGGCAGGCCGAACCCTTGCGCGCGGGTGGCCACGTCCGGCACCGAGAGGGTCTGGCTGGCCGGCGTGGTCAGGGCCCACAGGTTGTTCTCGCAGATGAACACCACCGGCAGCTTGAGCACCGTAGCCAGGTTGAGCGTCTCCAGCAGCACGCCCTGGTTGGCCGCGCCGTCGCCGAAGAAGCAGAGCACGACGCGGTCCTCGCCCAGCAGCCGCGCGGCGAGGGCCGCCCCGGCCGCGATCGGGGCGTTGGCGCCGACCACGGCGTCCGCGCCGAGCAGGCCGAAGGAGGGGCAGGCGACATGCATCGAGCCGCCCTTCCCGCGGCAGTAGCCGGTGGCGCGGCCCAGGATCTCGGCCATCATGCGCCTGGGGTCGAGCCCCATGGCCAGGCCGTGCCCGTGCCCGCGATGGGGGCTGGGGACGTAATCACGGGACGTGATGGCGGCGCAGGCGCCGGCGGCGACCGCCTCCATGCCGATGTAGAGGTGGGCCGTGCCCCGGATCTCGCCCTGCTTGAACAGGTCCAGTACGCTCTGCTCAAACAGCCGGATGCGCCACAGCAAGGCGTACAGGTGGCGCAGCCGGTCGGGAGCGAGCTCCGCGGGGAGGGAGGCGGTCGGCGCCGCAGAAGTCACGGCCATGGTCAGCGTTCCTCGTCCCAGGTCCACCAGGCCCCCGGCGGCAGGACGACCGGCTTCACCGTGGCGCGGCCGTCGGCCTGCATCTGCGCCAGGAGCGACGTAAACTGGCGCACCTCGTCACAGTGCACGTCCAGGAAATGGCAGGGGATGGCCACGTCCAGCCCGAGCCACTGGCAGGCCAGGGCCGCTTCGTAGGGGGTCAGTTCACCGGTGACCACCCGCGCGTCGCCGGCGGCGATGACATCGGGCAGCGCCACATGCACCAGGCCGATGTTCGGCCGGTAGAGCTCGCCGATCAGGCGTAGGTCGCTGAACAGGGCCGTGTCGCCCAGGTGGTAGATGCGTGTGCGCTCGTCGACGGAGACGATAAAGCCCATCGGCAAGCCGGTGGCCCAGCGCCCGTCGGGCAGGCGCACGCGAGACGTGTGGCGCGTCTCCACCGGCCGCACCCGCAGGCCGCGGAACTCCACCACCATCCCCCAGGCCAGCTGGAGCACCTGCTCGGGCGGGAGGCCGCCCAGGGTCAGCGCCTCCTTCACTTCCGGTCCGCACACCACCGGCGCCCCGTCGCGGGCGGCGATCGTTGCCGCATCGCCCAGGTGGTCCCACGCCCCGTGGGTGACCAGCACCAGGTCGGCGCGCTCCAGGTCGCGGACCTTCACCGGGCTGGCCGGGTTCTCGTCGAGAAACGGGTCGATCAGCACACGCAGCCCCTGCGGTGTGACGATCTCGAACGCGGCGGCGCCAAAGAACCTCAGGTGAGTCGCCATCTTGCTCCCTCGCCGTCCTCATCTGGTGCCCGCGTGGTGCAGACCCCGCCATTGCCCTCTCGGGCCAGCCCCTCTCTCACTCCCTCACCGGCTACTGCGCCACATGCCCGCCATCGACGTTGAGCGTGACCCCGGTGACCATGCTGGCGGCGTCCGAGGCCAGAAAGACGACGGGGCCGACGATCTCGTGCGGCTCACCCAGCCGGCCCAGCGGGATATTGCGCAGGAAATAGGCGCGGATCTCCGCATGCTGCAGGCTGCGCTCGATCAGGGGTGTCCGGAAGTGGGTGGGGGCGATGGCGTTCACCAGGATGCCGTGCCTGGCCCACTCAACGGCCAGTGTCCGTGTCAGGGCAACGAGGCCGCCCTTGGCCGCGGCATAGTTGGCGTTGCCGGTAGTGACCCCGACCTGCGCCGCGATGGAGGCGATGTTGATGATCCGCCCGCCGCCCTGGCGGATCATGGCCCGCCCCGCCGCCTGCGCGCACAGGAAGGCGCCCTTGAGATCGACGGCCAGGACCTCGTCCCACTGCGCTTCGGTCATCTCCTCCGCCGGCGCGCGCCGGCCGATACCGGCATTGTTCACCAGGATGTCGATCCGCCCGAAGGTCTCCACCGCCCGCTGGACCATCGCCGCCACCTGGTCGGCGCGGCTGACGTCGCAGCGGACGGCCAGGGCGCGCCGCCCCACCTGGTGCACGTAGGCCGCCACCGGCTGCAGGCCGGCCTCATTGATGTCTACCAGCACGACATCGGCGCCAAACGTGGCCAGCCCGCAGGCGATGGCCTCACCCAGGCCGGACGCCGCGCCGGTGACGATGGCCACGCGGTCCGTCAGGTCAAACAGGGCGCGCGTAATCCGCCGCGTGTCACAGCGGAGGCCGGTACCGGCCTCCGGCGCAATGCTGCGGCTGGGCGCCGTCGCCGGGGTCGCCGCCGGTCCAGCCACGGCCGCCGGTGCCGCCGGTGCAGTGTGAGAGTCGGTCGCCATCAGGCCCTTGTCCTCTGATTGTATACCATCGACCGCTTACATTCCACCCCTCGCGGCCTCTGCCGGAGCCAGGCTGGAACCCGCAGGCTTCCTCCCTTTGAACCTTGAACTTCAAGCGGCGCAGGCGCTGCAGTTCGCCCGCCTCTATGCGCTTCCAATAGGCGCTGCTGATGCGCGGATCTCTTGCTGCCCTCAGCTCACCACCTGCTCCAGTAGAAAGTCGCGCGTGCCGGGATCAAGGCCGTAATCACGGTAATTGACACGGAGATTACGCAGGACGTGGTGCCGGCGTGACCAGGCCAGCCGGCGCCGCGTGGCCTCCACTTCCTCCGTCGAGAGCCTGCTGGGAACAGGATCGATGTTGCAGACTGAGCCGACCGGGACGAAGCCTCGCGGCGCGCACAGGTGCTGGTAGAAATGCTGGTACTGACCTGTGATCTGCCACGGGAGGTCGGAAGGTTCAGGCTGCCACGCCTCGTCCTCCAGCGGCGGACGTGTCTGGCTAAGCAAGAAGAAAGCTAGCCCCGCGGTGGTGGCCACCTCCGTACCGAAGACGGTCGGCGGCGGTAGCCGTCGGCGGAGCGCGGCAAAGAAACCGTCCTCGTCCCAGCGCCAGAGCGCAGTTGCGTCGACGTGCACGGCATCGACGCCGAATTCCTGTACCGTGGGGATGAGGTGCTCCATGAAGGCCGCGCGCCAGAGGGGAGCATCGGGGTCCATGCCCACGGCAGGCACCGTCCACGTCGGCCCAGGATGGTCGTACGCCTGGTGGATACGGAACCAGGCGCCGCGCAGGTCCGGCGGTGGGCCGCCCGCGCCGCCGGCGTTCCGCGGCCAGCCGAAGCAGGCCAGCTCCACTGTGTTCACACCCTGCAGGAAGACGAAGGTGAACGGGAAGGTATAGGCGTGGTGGCGCAGAAACCAGCCCGCCGGGCCGGTGAAGGTGCGGCCGTTGATCGTCACCTGCACCGTGCCGTGCCCGGCGTCGCCCAACCCGCCGAGGGTGAAGACGGCCTCACAGCGCTGGGGCAGCGGCGCCGTGTCGAACGCCCAGCCCCGTGGTGTAGGGCGCACGGCGCTGGCCGGCACGCGCCCGCTGTCGTACTCCAGGGCCGTGCGCGGGCCGCCGCCGGGCCAGCCGACGTAGGGGCCGCGCAGGGGATCGTCCGGCGGCGCCGCGGGGATCGACTGGCCCGGCGGCGGGCTCTGCGCCTGGTGGGGATGCACGATCGGTGGCGGCGCGGTGCTGGGGTCGGTCCCCAGCCAGTTGCGCACGGCGGCCGGCGCCAGCCGCTCGAAGTCCGGGCGGGAGGGATCGGCGCCCCAGGCCAGCGTATGGATCATGATGCGATAGCCGCCTTCGTGGACCGCGGCCACCGCCTCCCGGAAGGCCGCACGCCCACCCAGCTCCGGCGCCGTCCGGTAGTACGGGTAGCCACCGTCGTAGGGGCCCGACCACCCGGGAAGGTAGAACACCACGCCGGGCGGGACGCCGAGCGCCTTGAGGTCGCGCGCGAGGTCGCGCAGGTGAGTGTAGGCGTGCGCCACCTCACCGTTGGGCCACCACATGTCGAACGTAAAGACTACCGGTATCCGTGCCGCCCACGCCGGCACTTCGCCAGTGGCGATGCGCTCGGCCAGCGGCCGGACACCGTACGCCTGGCGCAACCAGGCGACGTGGTCGGCGACCACCGTCTCCGCGGACCTGACGGCGCGGCTGGCTGGCCGCTCATCCGTCCCTGATTCGAACGTCAGGCGAAAGCCGTCGCGGGTGCGCTCGACGCTCGCCACTGCCCACCGGCGCCGTACGGTAGTCGGGAACCCACCACCACCTTTGTCTGTCCCGCTCAGCTCATGCGTGGACCGGGCAGCGACTTCCAGGCAGTCGTCCTGCCCGTCCGCGTGCTCAACCAGCACGAAGGGGAAGGTGAGCGGCGCCGGACGGCCATCCGGTCCAGGGCGCGGATAACGCGCGCCGACCGGCATCGAGCGATCCAGCACGACGCCATACGTCCAGTGCACCGGCAGGTGGATGCGGGCGCGGTCCGGCAAGGAAAGCTGGACGGCAGACTGCATCGGACCACTCGTTACCGTCGGCTGAGGAGCTGATTTTGCTCCCGTGCGATCTCGGCTGCCGCGACCCTGGCTGTTTGCTCGTTGCGCCATAGAGGCTGCAGGCCGCGGTCAAACGCCGCCTTGATGTTGCCCAGCTCAGGGTGAAGGGACGAATCCTGCGAGTACTCCAGCGCCGCCAGGCCGGCCCGGGTAATCCGCTCGGCGAACTCACTGGCCAGCGATTTGCGCGCCGGCGGCCCCTGGAACAGCTTGCGCTGGAACTCGCGCTGCCCCTCTTTGCCCGCCCACCAGGAGAGGAACGCCCACGACGCCTCGGGGATCCGCGTCGCCTTGCCGATGTGGAACGGGCCCTGGTGGAAGAAGCTTGCTTTCTTGACTGCCCCCTTCGGCGGTTCGGCGAGATCGTAGGGGAAGACCGGCGGGGTACGCAGCAGCGTTTCCCGCAGCCACCAGCCCTGGTAGTACAGGGCCAGCTTGCCGGACTGGAAGAGCTGGTCGGTGTTCTGCGCGCCGGCCTGTTGCATCTCCTCCGGTGTCGGCCAGACGCGGTGGACGTGGCGGAGGTCGGCCAGCCACTGGAGGGCCTCGACCGACCTGGGATCGTCGACCATGCTCCTGGTCATGTCCTTGTTCATCATGGCAGCACCGTGTTGCCACAGCCACGGTTCGATGGCGTAGTAGGTCGTGGCCCTGAGGGCGAAGCCGAACACCGTATCGGCGTCGGCTCGCCGGGTCAGCTTCCTGGCGGCGTCGAGCAGGTGGTTCCAGGTCCAGTCACCAGTCGGCGCCGCGACGCCGGCACGGTCGAGCAGCGCCTTGTTGTAGAAGACGACGTTGGTGTTGACGTCGACGTGCATCGCGTACATCTCACCTTTGAACTTGATGCCTTCGACGCACCACGGCCAGAAATCGCCGAGGTCGTACCGATCGCGCCTGATGAAGCTGTTCAGCCCCAACAGGGCGCCCTGGGCCGCCAGCGGCGCCGTGGAGACGACCCCAAAGTTCACGATGTCCCGCAACTCACCCGAGGCGGCGAGCGCCAGGACGGTATCGCCGATCGGCCCGGAGTAATTGCGCCAGTCCACCTTGATGTTGGGGTACTGCTGCATGAAGAGCTGGCTGACTTCGTTCAGTTCCTTCTCGAAGCGGCCAACACGCACGGAAAGCACCTGGACGGTGCCTGAGACTCCTTGACCGGCCGGGGACCGGCAGCCCCCCCACGGGGCGCACGCGCCCGCTAGCGCGGCGCTCAGGCCAGAGGCAGTGCCGAAAAGGGACCGGCGTATAACTGGTGTAACGGACATGGTCTGGCTCCCTTCCAATGGACTTGTCGCTCGACTGACGGTCCGTACCCTCCCTTCGGTCGTACCCACGAGTGGCGCCAGTCAGACGGTAAAGCGCTGCTTGGCGTCGTCCAGGATCTTCTTGAACTCCGGCTGCGCCGCCTGGATCGCCTGCGCCGCCGTCTGCTCGCCGCGGTACACCGGGTCCATGACCCGGCCCATCAGCGCGTTCACGTCGAGGTAGGTGGGCCCCATCGGCGGCGGCACGGCGTACTGCGTCTCGTTCAACGGCACGTCCGGCGTCGAGGGCGGCTTGTTCTTGGCGAACGCCGGGTGGTTGCGCTGCGCCTTGAGCATCGGCTGGCTGATGCCGCGCTCCAGGCAGACCGCCTGCGCCTCCGGACCGGCGAGGAACTTCATCAGCGCCCACGACGCCTCTTTGGCCTTGGTCGCGGCGCCCATGATCGTCGGCGAGGCCAGCGCCATGCCCACGCGCTTCTTTCCCTGGAAGACCGGCAGCGGCACCCAGTCCCAGTCGTCCTCCAGCGTGCGGTAGGTGCCGAAGCCGACCACCTGCACGCCCTGCGTCTGGATGCTCAGGTTGCCGGCCTGGAACGTGAAGGGGGCACCGGCCGGTCCGGCCGGCTTGGCGACGCGGTGTTTGGCGCGCAGGTCGGCCAGCCACTGCAGCGCCTGCAGCGCCTGCGGGTCATCGAGCTTGAGCCGGTGGTGGTCGCCGTCGTAAACGTCGAGCACGCCCCACTGGCGGGGGATCTGCCACCAGGCGCGGCCGAAGTCGGCATCGATCGCCCACCGGGTGACGTCGCTGCCGGAGCCGACCACCAGCCGCTTGCACGCCTCCAGCACCTCTTCCCACGTCACGGGGTTGCGCGTGTCCCACGCGCGGATGCCGGCCTTCTGGAAGTGGTTCTTGTTGATGTAGTTGACGAAGGCGCCCGGATCGTACGGCAGGGCCGAGAGCCGCCCCTTGTACTTGACCAGTTCCATCCAGTACGGCTCGTAGTCGGTCTCCTTGAAGTCGCGGTCCTTCTTCGCCAGGTCGTCGAGGAAGACGGTGACGCCGCGGGCGACGTAGTACTTGAAGCCGGCGTTGCTGCTGAAGAAGACGTCGGGCTGCTGCCCGGCGGCGATCAGCGTCTGGTACTTCTCGTCGAAGTTGCCCGACTCGTGGGCGTAGCTGATCGTGACGTGCGGGTGGCGCTGCATGAACAGCCGGATGAGGTCGACGAACGTCTGCTCGTAGACGCCCGGCGCCCGCCCGAGAAACTCGACCCGCGCCGGCTGCGGCGTCCCCGCGGCGGGTTGGGACGTCCTCGCTGCGCCGCAGGCGGCGGTGAAGGCGGACACGCCGGCTGCGCTCGATAGGCCGGCGGCGCCGGACAGCACGTGCCGGCGCCTGGTCTTCGCTCCCAGTGCTTGGCCAGTCATGGCATCCTCCCGTTGATGCAGGCGCATCTTGGATCGTATTCGAACGATTGTCTACAATTCGGCGCCCCCCTGGTGGGTGGGTCGAGTGCGGGTGAACCGCTCCCGCCGGCGCCGTCACAAGGCGCGGTAGGTGCGTATCAGGGAGCCATCGCGGGGCAGGCTGACGGGTAGGCCAGTCCCCATCAGCATGGTGCCGTCGCCGGTGGCCACCGTCTCGCCGGAGTAGGGGTCGACGACGGCGTACGTGCGGGCGGGGTCGAGGCCGTGCAGGCGCAGATGACGCTCGTCATCGCGTGAGCGCAGCCGGAAGGCGGCCACAAACCCCTGGTCCGACTCAGGGTCGTGAAACTGCCAGCCGTCCCAGGCGTCGAGCGAGAGGGGCAGGGGAAAGAGGGGATAGAAGTCACCGGCGAGAGAGGAGCGCAGCTGCTTGTAGACCTCGATGTGTCGCCGCGCCCGGGCGCGCAGCGCCGGCGGCCACGCGGCCACGTCGTCGCTGATGCCGAAGGTACCGGCAAAGCGGCTCTGAAAGGCGCTCTCCGTGTAGTCCGCCTCGTCAAACGGGGGCCCCGCCTCGGCGCCATGGCGCGCGGACCGCGCAACGTTGGTCTCCAGCCAGTTCGCCGGCAGGAAGCGATTGCCACCGGACAGATGGTTGCGCACGATGTCGCGGTGCCGGGTGTGGTCGCTGCTGAAGTAGGAGTGAGCGCGACGCAGCCACCCCAGGTCAATCCGCCGCCCGCCGGACGAGCAGCCGTCGATGAACAGGTCCGGAAACCGCTCACGGAGCCAGTCCAGCACCTCGTACACGCCCTGCACGTGGCGGATCTGGCTGATGCCGCGGCGCGCTGGCCCGTCCCGCACCTCCCAGTATAGGCGCGGGTCCATGTTGAAGTCCCAGCGGATCCAACGGACAGTGTTGGCCTCCAGCATACGCGCGAACATCTCCTTCATCCACGCCCGCACCTGGGGCTGGCCGAAGTCGACGAGCCCGTGCGTGGCGATCTGGTCACGGTGCTGGGGCGCCGCCATGGCCAGCAGATGCCGGTTGGCTGCCGTCGGCTCGATGCGCAGCACCCACTCGGGGTGCTCCCGTGCCAGCGTGGAGGTAAGGGCCGCTCGCTCCGGCTCGAACCACAGGCCAAAGCGCATCCCCTTGCTGCGGACATAGGCGCTGAAGGCATCCAGCCCGGACGGGAAGACGGCGGGGTCTACCTCCAGCCAGTTGCCAACCCCGGCGCTAAAGTCGCCCGCGCGCCGCACGTCGTGTGCCGAGAGCCGCTCCGCCGGCTCGTGCCGGCCACAGCCGCGGTACCAGCCAGCATCCACCTCGAAGTACTCCACGCCCAACTCGGCGCAGGCGTCCACCTGGGCGCGCAGCACGTGCTCGTCATAGCGTGTCTGGAACTGGAACCACTGGTGGTAATAGACCGGGGGCAGGTGGCGTTCGCCACCAAGCGTGGGGAGGTAGTGAGCGCGCAGGCAGCGCCGCAAGACGTTGGCTCCCTGGTCGCGGCTGCCCTCGTAGAAGCCAAGCAGGGCGGCCGCAAAGGGGATCGTTTCGCCCGGCAGGAGGGTGAAGTCGGCGCCCCAGATCCCGCCCCGGATAACGAGCTCACCCCCTTCGCGCCCGAAGCTGATCTGCCAGTCGCCGGACCACGCCAGCCCGCCGTAGATCCCGGAGCGGTCATCGCCGTCGCCAGCCAGGAACAGCGGGATGTGCTCCTGAGAGGAGCGCCCACGCAGGCCCGAGTCGATCGTCAGGGGCAGGCGCCCGCCGATGTGGCCGCCGAGCAGCGTGTGCTCGCTCACGCGGAAGGCGCGGGGCGGGAAATAGTAAAAGGTGGTCCCGCCATTGATCGAGCGGACCACTGGATCGCCGATCGGGCCGAGGTCAAAGCGCAGGCACAGCGTGTGCAGGTCGCGCACGCGCGGCACGGGCGGGCCGCCGTCGTGGCGCAGCGTCGCTGCCAGCTCAACGGCGGCGAAGCCATCGAGCGGGCGGCACGTCACCTCCAAGAGCAGAGGCAGTTGCTCGTGGCGCGCCAGCACACGGTAGCGGCGGCCGGCGGTCCAGCCAGACTCAACCACGCGGGGCGGTGGGCCGGGCACGGCGCCCTCACCCGCAAGGAAGGTGGGGGCGCCGGCCAGGAGCCCGCGGGCGAAGGCGCCGGCCGGTCGCTGCGCTGGCGCCTGCAAGACATCCAGCAGCGGGATC
>DAOTTI010000190.1:0-12567 GCA_034437795.1 Chloroflexota bacterium
CGCCCGGCGAGCCACCGCGCCCAAAGGGCGCGGCGCAGCCCGCAGCGGCCAGCCAGGTGGCGGCCGCCGCGCCAGCGGGCCGGAGCAGGCGCCGGCGGGCGAGGCCATCGCTCCGGCGCCACACGCGTGCGCGGCTACTCGTGAAGGACCACGCCTCTGGGCCGGCGCGAACCGCTTCTGCCCGCGCGCCGCTGCCCTGCCCGCCGGCCCTACCGGTTCCGCCGTCGGCCCTGTGGCCGGCGCCTGCCATCGCGCGGGCGCCGGCCCGAGCGCCATTCAGGCCGGCCAGCCGGCCGCCATCCTCGACCCGCTCATTCACGGCCATCGTAGACACCTCCGCGTCCTGGCTCAGTGCGGTGCGCCCCCCGGCTGATGGTAGCGCAGGTTTCTCAAGCTGTCAATCCGTTAGTGGAGCAAACCATCGCTACTGTAGCGAACCTAGTCTGCTATACTGCGGCGCCGGCCGACGCGACGGCCGCCGGATGGCCACTGGCGGGGGGGCGGCCAGCGCCGGCGCCAGCGAATGGAGCAAGGGTAACCAGGGAGGACCCTTACCGGATGGCGACCAGCGGGATGCAGGCCGCGTCGGCAATGGGGCGCGTCGAGCGGCCGCTGAACGTATTGTGGCTGATGAGCGACCAGCATGCCGCCGGCGCGCTGGGCTGTTACGGCAACCGCATCGTGCGTACGCCGCGTCTGGACCGGCTCGCCGCCGAGGGGCTGCGCTTTGAGCGCGCCTATTGCAGCTACCCCGTGTGCGTGCCGGCGCGCTTTACGATGCTCACCGGGCGCTACCCCCACCACACCGGCTGCACTGGCAACCACACGCCCCTGCCGCTGCGCGAGCGGACGGTGGCCCACCACTTCAGCGCGGCCGGCTACGCCACCGCCTTCATTGGCAAGATGCATCCGGTGGATGCGCAGACCCACGGCTTCGATTACTACGTTGACTTCGGCCATTACTACGACTATCTTGGTCCCCGAACCGAGGTGTATGTCCTGGGCATGGGCGCCGGGGATACCGGCGCCGGCATGCCGTGGCTCTCGATGTACTTCGAGCGCCCCGACCGCGCTTCGTGGAATGCGCTCCGGCCGGAGCGCCCGCGCGGGCCGGGCGCCATCGCGCGGGCGCTGGAGCCGGCGCAGGTCCTGCCGGAGGAGGACCACTTCGAGAGCTTCGTCGCACGGGAGACGATCCGCTTCCTGCGCACCTACCGCGACGAGCCCCTGTTCGTCGTCGCCAGCCTGCTCAAGCCCCACGCCCCATTTGCGCCCCCGCCGGAGTACCGCGCGCTCTACTCGCCTGATGAGATCCCCCTGCCCCGCTGGCCGGCGGGGCACCTGGACGCCGTGCCGGCGCAATCGAAGGCGCGCCCCATCCCCGGCGCCGGCACGCCGGCCGGCGACGCCATCGCGCGGCAGTTCCTGACCGCCTACTACGGCAACGTCAGCCACCTGGACGAATGCTGCGGTCGCATCCTGGACGCACTGGATGAATTGGGGCTGCGCGAGCGCACGCTGGTGCTGTACACCACCGACCACGGCGAGATGGCCTACGAGCACGGCCTGCACGGCAAGGGCAACTTCTTTGACGGGGCGGCGCGCATCCCGCTCATCGCCCGGCTGCCGGGGGTCGTGCCCGCCGGCACGGCCACCCGCGCGCTGGTGGATCAGGGGGACTTTGTGCCCACCCTGCTGGAACTATGCGGCGTCGCGCCGGCGCCCCGCAGCCGGCCGCTCGATGGCGCGAGCTTTGCGCCCGTGCTGCGCGACCCATCGTCGCGCGGCAAGCCGTTCGCCTTCGGCGAATACGCCCTTGGCTCAGGGCGCCCCTTCTACATGCTCCGCGACGAGCGCTGGAAGTACATCTACTACACCGCCGGCGAACTGCGCGAGCAGCTCTATGACCTGGAGAACGACCCCGGCGAGTTCACCAACCTGGCCCTGGACCCGGGCCACCGCCCGACCTGCGAGCGCCTCCGGGCGCAGCTCTTCACCTTCCTGGGGGACGCCGCGCCCGCCTCTGCCTGACCGGCCCCTTGCGAACGCCGGTCACTCCTCCTGCGGCGTCTGAGGCGGCCCTGCGGGAGAACGAGCGTCTGCACAAACGGGGCGATCGCCGGTCACTCGTCCTCCTGCCAGGCCTGCACCCGCGCCTCCGGCGCCACCAGCGAGATCCAGGCCGATCCCGGCGCCAGCGGGACGTTCCGGCCCAGGGCGTCATAGAAGGCGGTGAAGTGCCACGGCTCCGCGCGATGCCAGGTCGCTTCGATGAGCCACCCATCGCGGAAGATCCAGGCTGGCCCTGATCCCTGCAGCCGGTAGTCCAGGGAGCGGGATCCGTAGATGTCCTCGACGATGTCCGTCAGAAAGCTGGGCACGAACTGGACGATTACATTCTGGGTGGTGATCTGGGCCCGCAGCCCGTCGTCCCAGTGGGGCCGCCCCCCCATCCACCGCCAGTAGGCGCCGGTCGAGGGGTCGTACTCATAGCGCACCTGGAACCCGCTCTGATACGGCAGCACGATGCGGTTGGCCCGCTCCGCCCCGTCCGGCTCGTAGGGCCCGATGGGGAAGTATTCGCGGGAGGGGCCCAGGAGGGGGATCTCCCGCGCCAGCGCGGCCTGGCGGATGCGAGGCAGGTCGGTGTACGAGTTGTAGGGTCGCGGGCGCCACGGCACGCGAGTGAAGTACGGGTAGTTCTCCACCAGCTCAAAGCTGATGAAGTCGATCCAGCTCTGCCAGATCCGTTCCTGGATGCCGGTGGCGCCGCCATGGTAGACCAGGATGCCGTCGAACTGCTGCACGATCTCGATCGTCGCCAGCCGCCCCGAGCGCACGTTGCCGATTGGCCCCACATCCTGCTGGTCAAGGTAGACGGCGGAGAAGCGCGTCACCCCGCCCTCGGCGGTGTACTCGTAGACATAGGTCGCTGCCCCCAGGTTGGACGATGGGCGCGCACGCGGGTCGTTATCGATCTGGACAATGATGGGGCGCGCCCGCTCCGGCACCGCCGGCGGAGGCGCCGCCTCCTCGGGCGTCTCGCCTTCCTCCGCCCGCGCTGGGCCGAGGCGGCGGCCCAGCGCGCCCCAGGCGCCCAGGGCCATCGCGGGCACCACGCGCACGCACCCTCTTCGTCTCATGTGCTCCTCGCGACCCCCGTCCTTCGTTCACGGGGCTGCAAACGAGTCCCATGGTAGCCGGAAAAGCACCTACGATGGAAGCCCGCGCGCACCGGCCACGCTCGCGGCATCCGGCGGCACGCGCCGATCCGTACCTCCAGTGGGGAGGCGTGCACATAATGCGGCTACTGCGGCTCCGGACGGCGTCGATCGGGGGTATATGGGTGAAACCAGTGCGCCTGTGGCTCGCCACGGCCATGCTGCTGGCCAGCCTGGTCGGCCTGGCCAGCACGACGGGCCCTGCCAGCCCGGCGCGGGCCCAGGAGATAGTCCCGCCGCCAGAAGAGCTGATGCCGCCCACGGTGGCCATTGCCCAGCATCCCGTTCTGGGGCCGCTGCTCACCGACCCTGCCGGCCGTACCCTGTACGTCTATGGCGCCGACACACCGGATCGCACGACGTGCACCGGCCCATGCGAGCAAGCCTGGCCGCCCTACGTCATCGATGGGGATCCCATCGCGCCGGCGGAGCTCCCCGGTGAGCTGGGAGCGATCATGCGGCCGGACGGCACGAGGCAAGTGACCTACGACCACCTGCCGCTCTACTACTACAGCCGTGACGCCCAGCCTGGAGACACGAACGGCCAGGGCATCGGCGGCGTGTGGTTCGTCGCCACGCCCGTCGCTACCCCCGTGCCGGCGGAAGGGGCCCCGGTCGACGCCGGCCAGACGCCCCCGGCGCCGACCACGCCACCACCCTACCGTGAGCGCCGGGAGTACGGCGACTACGGCTATTAGCCTGCGCCCTGCCGTCCCACCTTGTGGCCACGCGCGGCCGCGGATGCCAGGGATGCCACGGTCTGGCGCAGCGACGCCAGCGTCACGGGCTTGGCGACGACGGCATCGACGCCCGGCGGCGTCTGCGCGGCCGAGAGCATCAGGTCGCCGAAGCCGGTGACCAGCGCTACAGGGACCTCCGGCGCGAGCTGCTTGATGGCCGCGGCCACCTGGTCGCCGCTCATGTCCGGCATCGCCTGGTCCGTGAGCACGAGGTCGAAGGCGCCAGCGCGGAAGTGCGCCAGCGCCTCGTTGCCACCGGCAGCCGCAACGACGGTGTGCCCATCGGAAGCAAGCAGCGCCGTGATCACGCGGCGCACGTCCGGCTCGTCGTCCACTACCAAAATGGTGAGCGGACCCGACGAAGACCCATCCGCGGCCGGGGCTTCCTGGGGCACCTCCGGTGCCGGGTCCTGACGCACCGGCAGCGAGATGGTGAAGGTGGTGCCTTGACCAGGGGCGGTGGTGAAGGCGAGGGTGCCGCCGTGCCGGCGAACGGTGCCGTGGGTGATGGCCAGGCCCAGCCCGGTGCCATGCTCTCCTTTGGTGGAGAAGAACGGCTCCAGGCACCGTTCACGCACTACGTCGGTCATGCCGGTGCCGGTGTCGCGGACCTCGACCACGGCGTGCTGTCCGGTCGTGTAGGTGCGCAGGGTGAGGGTGCCGCCCGCCGGCATCGCGTCCACCGCGTTGAAGATCAGGTTCATCAGCGCCTCGCGCAGCTCAGTCTCGATGCCCAGCACGGGCGGGACCGGCCGGAGGTCCAGCTGCACCGTGATCTGCGCGCCCCCGGCCTGGGCCTGGTCCTGCCATCTGGGCTGCGTCAGCAGCATGGTCTGCTCCACCAGCTGCTTCAGGTCGATGGCGGCGAGCACCTCCGCGGCCTCGCGCGGACGGTAGAACTCGCGCAGGCGCCGGACGACGCCGGCGGCGTCCTGCGCGCCGGTATGGATCAGGTGCAGATAGCGGCGGACTTGCTCGCGGTCCTCCAGGCCACGGGGGTCCTTGAGCAGCCACTCCGCGAAGCCGACCACCGGCGAGAGGGCGTTGTTCAGGTCGTGGGCGATCCCGCTCGCCATCTGCCCCAGCGCCTGCAGTCGCTCCTGCCGGACCACCTGCTTCTGCGTCGCCTCCAGGGCGATGAGCGCCTCCCGCAGGCGCCGGTTGGCCTCGGTGAGCTCCCGCTCGGTCCGCTTCCTGGCCGTCACGTCCACCAGGACGCCCCGCAGCTGCGCCGGCCGGCCGCTGTCACCTGCGAGCACGCGGGTCATGTCGTGGACCCAGAGCGTGCGACCATCCGCCGTGATGACGCGATACTCTAGCTCATGGTCCCGACCGTCCACCACCGCCGCGATGCACTCGCCAAGCACGCGGTCGAGGTCGGCCGGATGGACGAGGAGCTGCCAAACGTTGGGGGTCTTCAGCCACCACTCCACCGGGTAGCCGAGCAGCTCCTCCGCCCGCCGGTTGACGAAGGTCACGCGGAAGGTCGCTGCGTCGGCCTCCCAGACGATGGCGTCCAGCCCTTGTAGCAGGTCGCGCAAGCGGCGCTCCGCGGCCGCCGCGGTGGCGGCGCTCTTGCGCATGAGGGACGTGACCAGCGATCCCGTGGTCGCGAAGAGCAGCGGGTAGAGCAGCACCACAGGCAGGTCTGCGGGGTCCAGTCTGACGGTGCCGGCGCCCGCCTCAAGCCGGCCGAGCAGGATGCCGCCGGTGGCCGCTACTGTCGTCAGCACGGTGCCCAGCGCGCCATGGCTGGCAGCCGCGGCCACGACGATCACGATGTAGGCCAGGTCAAAGGCGTCGCCGAGGAAGGGGCGGGTGCTGAGCAGGCTGAGGTGGACCAGGACGCAGTCGAGCAGGCGTAACGCCAACTGCCCACCGGTTATCACCCGCGGCGCGTGGCGCAGTAGGAGCCAGATCAAGGCCGCCGAGCCAAGGGCCTCGGCGCCGATCACCGCCACGGCCGGCAGGGCGAGTGGCCCGAAGGCGAGTAAGAGCAGCAGCGGCGCAAGCAGGAAGACAAGCCGCAGGTACAAGAAGCGGCGCTCGACGTCCAGACGATCTTGTGGCTGGAGTAGTTCCTGCAAGTGGCCCTCCGCTTAGCCGTCAGCCGGCCCCGACGCTGGCCCCATCCGCGTGGAGCCATGCCATGAGCCGCACCTGCGCCACGACCGGCGCCTCCCGCGCCCGGCCCGCGAGCGCCGGCCGCCGCCGGCCGGTTCCGGCCTGACACCGCGGGCGCAGCGGGTCGATTGGCGTCACCGGCGTCCCACCAGGATAACGCTCGGCGGCCGCGCCGGCAACCGGCGTTGCCGGTGGGAGATAGCGCGGGCCTCACCCCCGACGTCCCCGCTCCGACGCCGAGACGCGGAAGGGTAGCCCTCACCCCCTTTGGTCACGTCCGCGCCGCACCCCCTACCCCACGCCGCCCCACCGTGCGGCTTGGCCCCGCCGCCCCTTCTCCCGCACGCGGGAATGGGAAGCGACGGCCGCGGGAAGAGAATGGCCGTCACCTCCTGGCGCTGGCCGGCAGTGCTGCGCGCTCGATGGGGCGCAATCGGGCGCCGTCGCTTGCCCGCCGGCCTTCCGGACCGGTACCTTGCCCGCAGATGTCCGACGCCAGCGCCACGCTCCAGCCTCTGGCCGGCTACCGCGTGCTTGATCTCAGCCGCGCCCTGGCCGGCCCCTATTGCACCAGCCTGCTCGGCGACCTCGGCGCCGAGGTGATCAAGATCGAGGAGCCGGACGCCGGCGATGAGGCGCGGCACTGGGGGCCGCCCTTCGTTGGGGGCGAGAGCGCCTACTTTCTATCCATGAACCGCCACAAGCAATCGGTGGCCCTCAACCTCAAGGCCCCCGCCGGGCGCGACCTCTGCCTCCGGCTTGCCGACCACGCCGACATCCTGCTCGAGAACTTTCGGCCCGGCGTCGCCGACCGCCTGGGCGTGGGCTACCGCGCCGTCCGCGCCCGCAACCCGGCCATCATCTACTGCTCGATCTCCGCCTACGGGCAGGATGGCCCGCTGGCCGCTGAGCCGGGCTACGACAACATCATCCAGGGGGTCGGGGGCCTGATGAGTGTCACCGGCGAGCCGGGCGGCCGGCCGCTGAAGGCCGGCGTGGCTGAGGCGGACATCCTCGCCGGCACCAACGCCGCCGTAGCCATCGTGGCCGCCTTGCTCGCTCGCGAGCGGCGACGCGCCGCCGGCCAGACGCCGAGTGGCAGCTACATTGACGTTGCCCTGCTCGACGGCCAAGTCTCGCTGATGGGATACCACATCGTCGGCTATCTGCTCTCCGGCCGCGTGCCCCAGCCGGCCGGGAACGCCTTCCCCTACATCGTTCCCTACCAGTCCTTTCGCACCCGCACCATCGAGATCATCGTGGCTGTCAATAACGACCGCCTGTGGCGCGCCTTTTGCGCGTCCATCGACCGCCCGGACCTCGCTCAGGACCCGCGCTTCGCCACCAACGGCGACCGTGTCCGCCACCGCGACGCCCTCATTCCGGAGCTGGAGGCCATCTTCCTCACCCGTACCGGCGACGAGTGGCTGGAATGCCTGGCGCGGCACGGCATCCCTGCGGGGCCGATCAACACCGTCGATCGGGTCGCTGCCCATCCCCAGGTGGAGCATCGCCGGCTGCTGGTGGAGGTCGACCATCCCGCCGGTCGCATCCCGACGCCGACCGCCCCGTGGCGCTACGGCCCGCCCGGCGAGCGGCTCGATCCGCCGCTTCCCGCGCCCCCGCCGCTCCTGGGGCAGCACACCGCGGCCGTCCTCGCCCGCCTGCTCGGCCTCACGCCGGACGAGATCGCTGCGCTTGAGGCGCAGGGGGTCGTGCGGTGCGCCCGCACCGCGCCGGCGCACCCTCCTGCGCCGGAGGATGGCTCCCCAGCCTGATACTGGGCCGCCGCGAGGGCGACCGGCAGCGCACGACCCCCTCTTGTGCCGGAGGGTACCGCTCCAGCCTGATACTCCTGGCCGCGGCGCCTCAATCACGGACCTCGTCCAGGGAGGCGGAGCAGTGACGCCAGACGGGCGCCGGCCTGATGCTGCCGGCTCGGTCTGACGACGGTGGCAAGGAGCGGCTCGTTCGTTCCCAGCCGGCAGGATCGAGCGGCAGGAGCGGTGCTAGGAAGGCTCCGGCCGCATCTTGGCGCGAGCAGCGGTAGGCACGGTGCAGCTAACCTGCATTATTCACGAGTGGAGCCCTCACCCTCTCCCACAGGGAGACGGGACTCTTCGTTGGCCGTGAGTAATCCAGGCTAGCCCGGCCAGTTCGCATGCGGCACCCTCACCCTAGCCGTCTCCCTATGGGAGAGGGAATGCCTGGCTGGCCGTGAATGATCTCGGCCAGCCAGGCGCCCCGTGGCACCGGATCAGGCCGCGTCACCCAGCAGCGCCGCCGTGCCGAGCCGGCGCAGCTTGGCCAGCGCGGCCGCCTCCACCTGGCGCGCCCGCTCGCGAGAGACGCCGAGCGCGCGGCCGACTTCGGCCAGGCTGCGCTCCTGGCCATCCGCCACGCCGTAGCGCAGTGAGACGACCTCCCGCTCGCGGGGGTTGAGCAGGGCCAGGGCCGCCTCCAGGGCATGGCGCCGGTGGTCCCGCTCCGACTGGTCGTCCGGCGTGGAGAGCACCGGATCGGCCACGACGTCCAGCAGGGCGGAGCCATCGCTGTCGTCGTCATCGCCGCCGGTCCGGCGCTGGTCCAGCGAGGCCGGCACGCGGGCCGCCATAATCAGTTCGGTCACCTGGGAGGTCGGCCAGCCCAGCTGGGCCGCCACCTCCTCCGGCAACGGCTCGCGCCCGAGTTGCTGCTCCAGGCGAGTGCTGGCCTCCGCCAGCTTGGCCAGCTGCTCGCCGACGTGCACCGGCAGCCGGATGGTGCGCCCGTGGTCGGCGATGGCCCGCGTGATCGCCTGCCGGATCCACCAGTAGGCGTAGGTGGAGAAGCGATAGCCGCGATCCGGATCGAACTTCTCGACCGCCTTGAAGAGGCCGATGTTCCCTTCCTGGATCAGGTCGGCCAGGTCCATGGCATGGCCGGCCCGCTCGGCCTGGGCCAGATAGCGGCGCGCCACGCTCACCACCAGGCGCAGGTTGCTTTCGATCAAACGCCGGCGAGCCGCCTCCGCCACTGCCGGATCGCCCGACCGCATCGCCCGCGCCAGCTCCACCTCCTCCTCAGCCGTCAGCAAGGTGCCGGCGGAGATCTCCCGCAGATAGAGCGGCAACGCCTCCAGGTCCGATGGCACGCTGGCCCGCACGGCCCCGCCCAGGGTCTGGCCGCTGGCGGGCACCAGGTCGGCGCGCTGCGCGCTGCGGCGGGCGCGTGCGGCGTCGCGCCGAGGGGCGCGCTCACCCTGAGCTGGGCCCCGCGGGCGGCCACTGATGCGGGCGCGTACGGGCGCGGCGCCGGGCCCGCTCGGGCCGCTCGCCACGTCCACCAGTTCGAGTGCCAGTGTCACGGTCTCTCCTTCCTGCCGGCGGCGTTCCGGCCAAACGGTCGCCCGTCACCTGCCTGCAGCGCCGTCTCGACGCGACCCGCAAGAAATGCGCCTGCCGGCATCCGGCGGGGCGCCCGGCGCCGTCTACGCCGGGACCGTTGCTCGGGGTCGCACCTTTCCGCAGGCAAGTTACTTCATTTTCAGAAGCATGATATGCGGGCGGGCTCCACTTTGTCAAGATGCGCCCCGCGGGTCCCAGGGTATGGCCTGTGCCCTGGCGCCTTGCGTTAGCATCTAAAGAGAAGCACGTGCCGGGGGCGAGGGCCGGTGCGGGCAACCGGCGGGTGCAGGCCTTTGCTGGCGTCCGCCGGCCCGATGCTGGCCGCAGGCTCGATCCGGGCCATTCGTCAAGACTATTCGGGGGATACGTACGGTTATGGCAGCGCCGCAGGTACTCGAAGAACGGCCGGCCCGTTTACTTCCGGGCCAGAGCCGGGACCCGGCCTGTCGCGAGGGGTTGTGCCCCAAGTACCAGAAGGCGATGGCGCTGCTGAGCAAGCGATGGACGGGGCTGGTGCTGCGCGTGCTGCTCGATGGCCCCTGCCGTTTCTGCGACTTTCTCGCCCGCATCGATGGCATCTCTGACCCGATCCTCTCCGAGCGCCTCAAAGAGCTAGAGGCCCAGCGCCTGGTCCAACGGCGCGTGCTCCCCGAGACGCCGGTCCGCGTCGAATACGCCCTGACCCCCAAGGGAGAAGCCCTGCGCGAGGTGCTGCTGCTCCTGCATCGGTGGGCCGAAACCTGGGGAGACGACGACGGCGACTGCGACGAGTGCTGATGGCCGGCGCAACGAGCTAGCGCGGGCGCCCCGTCTCACGCCTCATCTGCGTCCCTGGCCTCCGGCACCTCGATCTCCCGCCAGGCCGGCTGGGTCAATACCACGCCAGCGAGAAAGACGAGGATCACGGCCGCGGTCAGGCTGACCGCCAGCGGAGCGGGGATGACGGTGGCCAGCGCGCCGCTGAGCAGCGCCCCCAGCGGGCCCATCCCGATCATGCACAGCGTCCACAGGCTCATCACCCGGCCCCGCAGCCGGCGTGGCGCGTGCGCTTGCAACAGGGTGGAGATGGTGGCCCCGGCCACCGTGCTGGTGAGGCCCGTCAGGAACAGCAGGCCCAGCGAGAGCGGATAGGAGCGCGAGAGGGCAAAGCCGAAGATGGTCAGGGTAAAGGCCGCGGTCGCGCCGGCCACTAGCTGCCGGTGCGAGCGGGGCCGGCCGCTGGCGGCGAGAGCCGCCCCGCCGATCAGGGTGCCCGCTCCGGGGGCAGAGTACATCAGGCCCAGGCCGGCCTGATCGACGTGCAGCACGTCACGGGCAAAGACCGGCATCAGCTGGGAGAAGGAACGGCCGAAGACGCTGGTCACCGCCGTGAGCGACAGGAGCAGGACCAGGGGCCGGCGCGTGCGCACGTACCGCAGCCCCTCCAGGAGGTCGGCGCCGACCGACGCGGGCGGGGCGGGACGCGGGTGCGCCGGCACGCGGATCCAGCAGAGCACGGGGATGAGCACGGCCAGATAGCTGGCGGCGTTGAGGGAGAAGACGACCGCCGCCCCGCGATACAGGTCATCGCCGAACGCGCGCAGGATCAGCCCGGCCAGCGCGGGGCCGACCAGGGAGGCGCCGGTGAAGGCCACCGAGTTGAGCGAGATGGCCGAGAGCAGGTCCGGCCGCGGGACCAGATCGGGGATCAGCGCCTGGCGCGTGGGGTTATCGAAGGCCAGGGCGCTCGCCCCGAGCAACGAGACCAGCAGGATCTGCCAGTAGGTCACGCGGCCGGTCCAGGTCAGCATGGCCAGGGCCAGCGTCATGATGATCCAGGCCAGGTTCGTGTAGCGCAGCAGCGCCAGCCGGTCGATGCGGTCGGCGATCACCCCGCCGAAGGGGGCAGGAGCAGCATAGGCAGGGCGAAGGAGAAGCCGAGCAGGCCCAGCGCCAGGGGGCTGGAGGTGAGCTGGTAGACGAGATAGCTCTGCGCCGTGCTCTGCATCCATGTGCCGGAGTTGGAGATCAGCAGGCCAACCCACAAGAGGCTGAACTGCCGGTGGCGCAGCGCCCCCAGCCGCCGTGCGCGTGGCGCCGCCACGACCACGGCCGGCGCGGCCGGCGGCGCCACGTCCGGCGCCGTGCCGCCGCGAGTCCCCATCGCTGGCACTCTACCACGCCTCGGCCAGGTCCTGACCACCGTCCGTGACCCGCTCGATGACGGCCGCCGGCTCGGTATCCTGAACCGGTCATGGCGCGTGCGCGCCGCCACCATCCCTGGGAGCAGATGATTGTCGCAGGAGCAGGCGATGCCGACCGCCCTTGAACAAGCGCTCCAGCCGGCCTCAGACGGCTTTGCCGCGCGCTACGGCCGGCCCCCGTCGCGGTTTGCCCTCTCGCCCTACCGGATCTGTCCGCTGGGGGCGCACGTCGACCACCAGGACGGCATCGTCAGCGGCATGGCCATCGACCACGGCGTGGCCATCGCCTTTGCCGCGCGTGATGACGGACGCGTCCGCGCCGCTAGCGCCGACTTCCCCGATGCGGTCGAGTTCGACCTGGCCCGCATCCCGCCGGCGCAGCGCGGGCAGTGGGGCAACTTTCTGCGCGGGGCGGCCCTGGCGCTTGGCCAGCGCTACCGGCTCACCCGCGGGCTCGATCTCTTCGTGGTCGGCCAGCTGCCCATCGGCGGGCTGAGCTCGTCCGCCGCCGTCGGGGTCGGCTACCTGCTGGCCCTGGAGGCGGCCAACGGCCTGCAGCTACCGCCGGAGGAGAACATCCTGCTGGCCAGGGCCATCGAGAACCAGTACATCGGGCTGCAAAGCGGCGTGCTCGACCAGTCGATGATCCTGCTGGCCCGCCAGGACCGTCTGCTTCGCCTGGACTGTCGAACGGGAGAGCGGGAGCACGTTGCCTTCGCCGCGGCCGCGCCTGTCTCGCGGGCATCCCCTCGCGCCGGCGGGAGCGAGCCGGCAGCGACCGGCGGGGAGGCTCGCAGCGCCGAGGACCGGCTGCCCGTGGCCATCGGCATCGCCTACTCCGGCGTGGCGCAGGCGCTGGTGGGGACCGGCTACAACCAGCGGGTAGCGGAGTGCCAGGAGGCGGCGGCCAGGC
>DAOTTI010000191.1:0-25491 GCA_034437795.1 Chloroflexota bacterium
TGATCGATGGCGCACCGGTTCTCGTTCTGCTCCCAGCAGTCCCGATGGTGGGGCGTGTAGCACTTGGGGCACAGCACGGCCTGCTGCCCGGCCTGGATCGGCTGGCTGCACTTCGGGCAGGTCGCGCCGGCCCACCTCGATTCGGCGGTCGTCTGCCGCGCGGTAATCAGGGCCGGCCGTGGCGTGCCGGAATCGCTGGTCGACGCCATGATGCGCGTCCTCCTTTTGCGACTGCGGTGGATGTCATCCAGCAAGGTCCGTGATGTCGAGGCTGTCGAGCCTGGCTAGAGCGGTTGGGAGATGCCCCCGTCCTGGCGCACCCGCCAGAAATGGACCGAGAGGAAGATAGCCAGGATCAGCGGGAAGAAGATCACGTGCAGGGTGTACCAGCGGATCAGCGTCTGCTGGCCGATCTCATAGTCGCCCAGTAAGAGCAGGTTGACCTGCTTGCTGATAATCGGCGCCGATCCGCCGATGTTCGTCCCCACGGTAATGGCCCAGAACGCCAGCTGGTCCCAGGGGAGCAGGTAGCCCGTGAAGGACAGCAGCAAGGTCAGCACGAACAGGATCACCCCCACCACCCAGTTGAACTCGCGCGGGGGCTTGTAGGAGCCCGTGTAAAAGACGCGGCACATGTGGAGGAACACGGTGATCACCATGCCGTGCGCCGCCCAGCGGTGCATGTTGCGCATCAGCATGCCGAAGGTCACGATCGTCTCCAGCTCCCGGATGTCCTGGTAGGCCCGCGTCACCGACGGCACGTAATAGAACATGAGCAGAACGCCCGTCACCGTCAGGATCAGGAACAGCATGAACGACAGCCCGCCCAGGCACCAGGTGTAGGTGACACGGATGGCCCCCCGCGGGACGAAGTTGGGATGGAGGTGCAGGAAGACGTTCTTGGCGACCGTCATGATCCGGTTGCGACGGTCGCTCGGGTAGCTGTAGCGGAAGATGGACTTGAAGACCCGGCTGTTGCGGGTGAACTCCCAGACCTCCCGCCAGGTGGGCACTCGCGCTCGTTGCGCGCTCAGTCGGCTTGCCACGGACGATCCTCCAGCAGGTGCGACACAGTCGACACAGTCAGGCCCCGCGCGCCCAGTCGGCGTGCGGCCCCTTCGGCTGCTCCTTCAGGTGCTCGCTTACTCGTTCAGGTGCTCGTATCGGCGTAGACAGCGCAGGTGATACCAGGCCGCGCGGCCCGGGCCGTTTCGTGAAAAGGTTCACAAGAGCTCGCCCCCCATTATGGGAAACCAGAAGGGCCATCATCAACTTCCCGCCGCCGCTCTTATCCTAGCCGGAAAAAGGGCGGCACGGCCGGTCCCAGTAACGGGGCCGCGTAGGCGACAAATTCAGGTGTTACCCCCGCCAGATTTGGGGCCAGGAACCGGGCCGGCAGCGGTCGCTCGCGATTGGCCACGGCTTCTAGTGGTACCACGCCAAACTCGCAGCGATACGGCGCGTCCGCCGTGCGGACGAGGGTCACCACGCCCCCGCGTTCGCCGGCGGCCAGCCGGCGCGCCGCCTCGCGCCCGGCCCCGCGGGCCTCGTCACGGTCGACCGGCGAGACCAGCGCGCTGCTGGCGCGCTGTAGCGTGCCCGGCTTGGCGGCCCGCGCCTTGACCCGCAGGCGCTGCCAGACCAGCTGTGCCAGCGTCTCGCCGACCGCGGTGACGATGGGATGGCCGAACCGATCCGCCCCCAGGCGGACGCCGGCCACGTACGCGCCGTCAGGCCGGCGGATGGTCTCGCTGGCGGCGACGACGCAGTAGCCGGTGCGCGTGAGCGCTTCCTGGACGGCGCTCAGAAACCGCTCCTCATCGAAAGGCCGTTCCGGCGTGAGCAGGACGTGGGGCCCGTCGCGGTCGTCCCGCTTGTAGGTGGCGGTCGCCGCCGCCAGCCAGCCGGCATTCCGGCCCATGCACTCCAGCACCAGCACGCGGTCGTAGGTGCGCATCGCCGCCAGGTCCAGGGTAGCCTCCTGGGTGGAGATGGCCCAGTAGCGGGCGGCGCTGCCATAGCCGGGACAGTGATCGGTCTCCACCAGGTCGTTGTCGATCGTCTTCGGCACGCCGAACACGGCCAGGTCGTAGCCGGCTCGCGCGGCGGCCGCCTGCAGCCGGTGGCAGGTGTCCATCGAGTCGTTGCCCCCGATGTAGCAGAACCACCGCACGTCGTGGCGCCGGAAGGTGGCCAGCACGCGTTCGACCTCCTCCGGCCCCTCCAGCCGGCGCCGGCAGCTTCCCAACGCGGCCGCCGGGGTGAGGGCCAGGCGCTCCAGCGCGGCGCTATCCAGGCCAGCCAACGGCACGAGGTCGCCAGCCAGGGCCCCTTCGATGCCGTGGTGCAGGCCCCACACCTCGCCAAGCCTGCCGTCCTGGCCGGCCTGCTCCAGGATCCCGGCCAGGCTGGCGTTGATGACGGGGGTCGGGCCGCCGGATTGGCCGATGACGAGCTTGGGTCGGGTCATGCCGCGCACGAGGGATCGGCTGGGCGCGTCACGCTGTGGCGATCCGCTCCACCGCTGCGGGGTCGTTCGGGTCCAGCACGGGAAGCCCCATCCTGGGCATGAGCGGCTCGTACTTCCACGCCGCGCCGGTATTGAACAGGACGATCCGCTCGTCCGGGCGCAGGAACCCCGTCGCGAGCAGCCGGCGCAGCGCGGCCAGGGTAGCGGCCCCTTCCGGCGCGGCCGAGATGCCTTCCAGCCTGGCCAGCGTGACCATGTCCGCCGTGAGCGCCTCATCGGTGACGGTGATGGCCGTGCCGCCGCTGTGACGGATGGCGTCCAGGATCAGGTAGTCGCCGATGGCGGCGGGCACCCGCATCCCCGCGGCCACCGTCCGCGCGTTCGGCCATGGCTCGGCATGGCGCGCGCCCTGCTCGAAGGCCCGCACGATGGGGGCGCACCCCGCCGCCTGGACGGCAATCATCTTGGGGCGCTGCCGGCCGATCCAGCCCAGGCGCTCCATCTCGTCGAAGGCCTTCCACATCCCGACAATCCCCGTGCCCCCGCCGGTCGGGTAGATGATGGCGTCGGGGAGCGTCCAGCCGAGCTGCTCAGCCAGCTCGTACCCCATCGTTTTCTTGCCCTCGGCGCGGTACGGCTCGCGCAAGGTGGACACGTCGAACCAACCGTAGCGGGCCGCGCCCGCGCGCGCCAGGCGGCCGGCGTCGTTGATCAGGCCGTTCACCAGATAGAGGCGGGCGCCATAGAGGACGCACTCCAGCTTATTGCTTTCGGGGGCATCGACCGGCATGAAGACGTAGGCCGGCAGGCCGGCGCGCGCCGCATAGGCGGCCAGGGCGCCGCCGGCGTTCCCCGCGGTGGGAATGGCCAGCGCCCGCGCGCCAAGCTCGCGGGCGCGGGAGACGGCGACCGAGAGGCCCCGCGCCTTGAAGGTCCCCGTGGGATTGAGCCCTTCCTCCTTGACAAAGAGTGCCGAGCAGCCCAGCTCCTGCCCCAGGCGACTGGCGCGGAGCAGGGGCGTCATCCCCTCGCCCAGCGACACGATGTGGCGTTCATCCTGGACGGGCAGGAGCTCGCGGTAGCGCCACATCGTGGCCTCGCGCCCGGCCAGCGCCTCCGGCCGCAGCGCCTCCCGCGCCGCCTCCAGGTCGTAACGGGCAAAGAGCACCTTGCCACAGGCGGGGCAGGTGGCCTGCAGCTGCGCCGCGTCCGCCCGCCGGGCGCAGGAACTACACTCCAGGTGGGTGAGATAGCTCGTGGTCATCCGCATCAAGGTAGCAGCCCGCGCCGGCGGCACGCGCGGCATCGGTGCTCGTCATTCCTGGCTCAGGGTAGCAGCCCGCGCCGGCGGCGCCTACTGCGGCACGCGCTCGGGGAAGGCGCGCCGGTAATCCGTGCCGACGTTGGCGCGCTCCACCTGAAACTCGGGGGGATTGAGCGGATCGTAGGTCAGGATGGTGCGCTGGAACACCTGCAGCACGATGGAGCGGTTGGCCAGGGGCCCTTTGGTGACGACGGCGGGAATGACCTCTGTCATCGGCAGGCCGATGTCATGCAACCAGCCGCCCGGGAAGATGTCCCTGCGGTTGATGTAGGGCCAGAAGATGGGCGAGACGTTGTGCCCGGGCCCGGGCTGGAGCGACTGGGAGTACGGCACAAAGACCGAGCCGTCGCTGTTGGTCACCGTCCCGCCGCGGAAGCCCGGTGGGGGCGGCAGGCGCCGCGACTCGTGGGCCAGGTCGTTGATCAGCGCGTAGGTCACGGTGGACTGCTCGCCGCCGACCGGCAGGTTGACCCGCGCCATCTGCAGCTCGTCCACCAGGAGCCCGTACTGGAACTGCCAGTTCGGGTCGGGGCTCTCGCCGGTATGGTCCTCGATCCGGCCCTTCTCAAAGTACTGGGCGAAGTGCCCGGCAAAGAACGTCGGTGGCGAGATGGTGTTGCCCAGGATGCGCAGCCCGTCGTGCTCCACGTAGTAGCGCAGGAAGCGCGAGTCGATGGGCCAGGACCCCGGCGACCGCTCGGCGCTGGTGGGAGTGGCCTGCGGCGTCGTGGTGGCTGTGGGGGTGGGCGTGATGGTCGGCGTCGGGGTGATGCTCGGGGTGGGCGTGATTGGCTGGCGCTCGGCGGACTGCACCTCGATGTAGTCAATGTCCACCAGCGAGTCGGTGGCGGCGCCGTTGCGCTGGCCCAGGACCTCGATCACCAGGGTGTGGGTTACCCCATCGGCCAGGCCGCCCACCCACCGCACCAGCCCGAAGGTGGTGGTGTTGGGCTGGTACAGG
Source organism: Chloroflexota bacterium (assembly GCA_034437795.1). Classification (GTDB taxonomy): domain Bacteria; phylum Chloroflexota; class UBA11872; order UBA12225; family UBA12225; genus DAOTTI01. The sequence goes on from DAOTTI010000191.1 coordinate 4,756, forward strand.
TCCACCGTGCCGCCCGGCACCTCCACCCCATCGATGGTCATGCGCGCGCGTCCCCGGTTCGGCCCGAAGGCGCCGTACCACTTCACGTACGGCCCGCTGAAGGTCATCCGCATCAGCGCGCCGGCGGCCCGCGCCTGGTGCACGGTGCCCCCGCTGGCCCTCGGCTCCGCCACGGTGTTCCAGTCTCGCTCGTAGATCAGGTACGGATCGTTGTCCTCGAAGACGTAGGGGGTGGGGGTAGCGGTGGCCGTCACCTCCTGGGCCGCGGCCGGCGCGGAGGGGGAGACGAGCGCGGCCAGGGTCAGCAGCGCGACGGCGCCGGCGGCGATCCAGCCCCAGGGGCCAGGGGGGGAGACAGGTTGGCGGTGCGTACTCACGAGCGCTCCTCAGCAGAAACTGCGATGGCAATGGCCAGGACGGCAGGGACTACCCGGCGGGCCGCGATCACCAGCATGGACCGACTTGGCCGGAGGTGCGAGGATAGAGGATGAAGCTGGAACGGCCGGGAACGGCCGGGTTGACCCCCGAAAGCGGCGACAGACCGGCGCCGCGGCCCGTGGCTTATGTAAACAACGGGCCAGCCCGGCGCCGAGTTCCGCGCCGCGGCCCGTGTTAGCCGGTGCTGCCTCATGCGCATCGCGGTGGTAGGCGTTTGCGGCTCAGGCAAGAGCGAGCTCGTGCGGCGGCTCCGCGCGCGGGGCCTCGGCGCCTACGCCGTAGCCCAGGAGCACTCCCACGTGCCGGACCTGTGGCGCCACGAGGCGGAGCCGGACCTGCTGGTCTATCTCTCCGCCACGGCGCGCACCGTGCGCCAGCGCGGGCACGTCAGCCTGACGGGGCATGAACTGCGGGAGCAGCGCCGCCGGCTGGCCGAGGCCAGGCGCCACGCGCACCTGCAGGTGCGGACCGACCGCCTGTCTCCCGAGCAGGTGGAGCAGGCCGTCCTCGACTATCTGGCCGGCCTGGCCGGCGCTGAACCGCGGGGCGCGCGACCGGATATACTGCGTCCAAGTATGGTGTCGCGGCGCTGACGCGCTGAGACACCCCCAGACAACAGCTACGGCCATCGCCGATAGCTCGAACCGACATCGCTAGGAGAGGACTGCGCTATGGCGGTAACCGTGCCCGCCGCTCGCTCCGAGACGGCAGCCCAAGGGTCCCAGCCTCCGACCGGCCCGGTGAGCGTGGCCAGGGTAGACGAGCTGAAGGCCATCGCGCGCCGGCTGCGCCGTGACATCGTGGAGATGACCACCCTGGCGGGCTCGGGGCACCCATCCAGCTCGCTCTCGGCCATCGACATCATCGTCGCCCTGTACCTGGGCGGGATCCTCCGCCACAACCCGAAGGACCCACGGTGGCCGGACCGCGACCGGTTCATCCTTTCCAAGGGGCACGCGGCGCCGGCGCTCTACGCCATCCTGGCCGAGTGCGGCTACTTCCCGCGGGAGGCGCTGAAGACGCTCCGGCGGATCGGGAGCCCGCTGGAGGGCCATCCGAACATGCGGCGCCTCCCCGGCGTGGAGGCGTCCACCGGCTCGCTCGGGCAGGGCCTCTCCATCGGGCTGGGGCATGCCCTGGCAGCCCGCCTGGACGGCCGCGCCTACCGCACGTGGGTCATGACCGGTGACGGCGAGATGGACGAAGGCCAGGTCTGGGAGGCCCTGATGGCCGCGGCGCACCTGCGCGTAGACAACCTGACCCTGATCGTCGATCACAACAAGGCCCAGCAATCGAACCTGGTGGAGCGGGTGATCGACTACCGGCCCCTGGCGGAAAAGCTGCGCGCCTTCCACTGGCACGTGGAAGAGATCGACGGCCACGACATGGCGGCGATCCTGGCCACGCTGGCGCGCGTCTCGGCCATCACTGGGCGCCCGCAGGCCATCGTGGCCCATACCGTGAAGGGGAAAGGCGTCTCCTTCGTCGAGACCGACTGGACCTACCATGGCCGGCCGATCTCCAAGGAAGATCTACCGCGAGCGCTGGAAGAATTACAAGATTAAGTTCAAGGGTCAAGGTTCCTAGCCCCAATTCCCCTCTGGACCTTGCACCCTCAGCCCTCGACCTTGCCCCTTGAACTTCGAACCTTGAAGTTTGAACTTTGCACCTTGAACTACCGTGAGGAGTATGGTGGCCACGGCAGAAAAGTATGAGGTCAAGCTGGGGAAGGCCACGCGCGACGCTTTCGGCGAGGCGTTGCGGGACCTGGCCGCCCAGGATGAGCGGATCGTCGTCATCGACGGCGACGTGAACAACTCCACCCGCACGGAGTGGTTCGCCGCCGCCTATCCCCAGCGCTTCTTCAACCTGGGCATCGCCGAGAGCAACATGGTGGGCGTGGCCTCCGGCCTCGCCGCCAGCGGGAAGGTCCCTGTGGTGGCCAGCTTCGCCTGCTTCCTGCTGTGCAACGCCTACGACCAGATCCGGATGTCGGTCGCCTTCCCGCGCCTCAACGTCAAGCTCGTCGGCAGCCACGCTGGCATCTCCATCGGCGAGGACGGCCCGTCGCAGATGGGCGTGGAGGACGTGGCCCTGGCGACGTCGCTGCCGGGCTTCACCGTGCTCGTGCCAGCGGATGAGGTCGCCACGCGGGCCGCGGTGCGGGCCATGCTCCAGCACGAGGGGCCGGTCTACCTGCGCGTCGGGCGGCCCAAGGTGCCTATCGTGTACGCCGGCGAGGCGGACGCCCGCCTCCAGATCGGCAAGGCGACGCAACTCCGTGACGGGCGCGACGTGACCATTGTGGCCAATGGCCTGATGGTCTCAGCGGCCCTGCAGGCACATGACCTGCTGGCGGAGCGGGGGATCCAGGCCCGCGTCCTGGATATGGCGTCGGTCAAGCCCCTGGACGAAGAGGCGGTGGCCCGCGCCGCGCGCGAGACGGGAGCCATCGTCGTGGCGGAGGAGCACCTGGCCCACGGGGGCCTGGGCAGCGTGGTGGCCATGGCGGTGGCGCGGCGCCACCCCTGCCCAATGGCCTTCGTCAACCTGGGCGACACCTACGCCCAATCCGGCACGCCGGAGGAACTGCTGGAGAAGTACGGCCTGACCGCCGGTGACATCGCGCGCGCGGCGGAGGACCTGGTTAGCACCACCAAACGTGGCACGTGAACCAGACGAGGGACGGCGGTACGTCCTGGCCGGCCGGGTGGTCGGGACCTGGCCCCCTCTCCGTGTGTCCGCGGTACCCGCCGGCGTCCCCGACCACGCCGGCGCCCCATCGTCAGGCCCTGGCCCGCTGTGGCCCGCCCCGGAGGCGCTAGTCCCCCCTCCGGCGGAGCCCGCCATTGGCCTGGTCCTCCAGGGCGGGCAGATCGAGCGCCTGCTGCTCGCCGGCGAGCCCATCCCGCCTGAGGCGGAGGTCCTGGACTTCCGGCCCCACCTGCTGGCGCCGGGCACGATCGACGTGCACACGCACGGGGGCGCCGGTGGGAGCTTCTCCACGGGGCTGGACGACGAAGCCGTCGCCATCTGCCGATACCGCGCCACCACCGGGACTACGGCCCTCCTGGCCACGATCACGGGCACGTGGGCGGAGCTGACGCAGGCCCTGCCCCGGCTGGCTCGCCTCGCCGCCGGCCGGCCCGCCGGTGGCGAGCACGGCGCGGCGATCCTGGGCATCCACGTGGAAGGGCCGTTCCTCAATCCGGCGCGGCGTGGCGCCATCAGCCTCGCCACGCTCCGTTCCCCCAGCGTGGACGACCTGCGCCGGCTGCAGGACGCGGCGCAGGGCCAGATCAAGATGATGACCATCGCCCCCGAGCTTCCGCGAGCGCTGGACGTGATCGAGGAGATGCTGCGTCTGGGGATCGTGCCGTCCATCGGCCACTCCGACGCCACCTACGAGCAGGTGCTGGACGCCGCCGGCGCCGGCGCGCGCAAGTCGACCCACACCTATAACGCCATGCGCCCGCTGCTCCACCGTGACCCCGGCACCGTCGGCGGGGTGCTGGCCGACGGCCGGCTGGTCGCTGAGCTGATCGCCGATGGGGTGCACGTCCACGCTGGCGCGATGCGCGTCCTGCTCAAGGCCAAGGGAGCGCTGGGCACCGTCCTCGTCACCGATGCCGTGCGCTACGCTGGCCTGCCGGAAGGGGTCTACGAGCGACCGGGCCGCGGCCGGGTCACGGTTCGCAACGGGGCGGCGCTCACCGACGACGGGACCATCGCGGGCAGCGTCTCGCCGCTGAACCGCAATCTGCGCCTGCTGCGCGACCAGCTCGGGGTGCCGGAAGAGGCGCTCTTCGCCATGGCCGCGGCCGTGCCGGCCGGCTTGCTGGGGCTTGCTGCCAAAGGGGCGCTCGCCCCTGGGGCAGACGCCGACTTCGCGGTGTACGACGCCGCCCTGAACTGCCTCGCCACATTCATCGCTGGCCGGCAGGTATACCGCGCCGGCGATGGCAGCGGAAGCCGCCCCATTTCTTAACCAAAGCCTCACGCCATGTTAACCAAGGGACTGGGCAAACCGCGCGCGCCTGGTATATGGTGGAGACAGTAGCGCTGTGACGGCGCTCCGATCTGGCCGCTGCGGCAGCCGGCCCATCGGGAGACCGTCGTTACCGCGGTAGCGAGGCGCAAGAGGCGCAAGATGAGGCGCGCGACCTTCCTGCAGCTTACCGTTGCCATCCAGGCGGCCGTCGCCGCCGCGGCCTGCTCATATGACCGCACCCGTCCCCACCCGTTGCAGGCGCGCCGGACGCAGATGGCGCACCTGCTCCGCCGCGCCGGGTTCGGCGCCAGTCGTGAGACCCTGGACGAGTTCCAGCGCATGGGCCTCACCGAGGCGGTGGACCGGCTGCTCAACTACGAGGTGATCGAGGACGACACGGAGAGCCGGCTGAAGATGATCAGCCTGGACGTGAGGAAGCTGGGGGACCTGCAGCGCTGGTGGCTGCTACGCATGATCTACAGCAAGCGGCCGCTCCAGGAGAAGATGGTCCTCTTCTGGCACGGGCTGCTCACCAGCGGCGCATCCAAGGTCGGTCTCCCCAACCCGACGCCCCAGAACCCCAACCCGCCGCACCACCTGCTCAACCAGCACGAGTTCTTCCGCCGGCACGCCCTGGGCCGCTTCGAGGACATCATCCTGGGCATCTCCCGCGATCCGGCGATGATGATCTGGCTGGACTCGCAGACCAACAACAAGGGGAAGCCCAACGAGAACTACGCCCGCGAACTGATGGAGCTGTTCACCCTCGGGATCGGCAACTACACCGAGACCGACGTGCGGGAGGCGGCCCGCGCCTTCACCGGCTGGGGGCTGGAGAACGGCCGGTTCATCTTCCGCCCCAACAACCACGACACGGGCGTCAAGACCATCTTAGGTAAGACGGGCAACTTCAAGGGCGACGACGTGGTCAGGATCGTCCTGCAGCATCCGGCGGCGCCCCGCCACCTGGCACGCCGGCTGTGGGAGTTCTTTGCCTATCCGGAGCCGGCTGAGAAGGACCTGCAGCCCCTGATCCAGGCCTACGTGACCACCGATGGCAGCGTCAAGGCCATGCTCCGCGCCCTGTTTACCTCCCCTGCGTTCTATTCCGCCAGGGCCTACCGCGCCAAGATCAAGAGCCCGGTCGAGTTCGTCGTCGGCGCCATTCGGCAGCTGGGCGTGGCCACCGACGCCTTTCAGCTTCCGGGCGCGACCACGCGCATGGGCCAGGCCCTGTTCAACCCGCCGAATGTGGCCGGCTGGCCGGGGGGCGCGCACTGGCTCACCAGCACGACCTGGCTCGAGCGGGTGAACTTCTGCAACGCCCTGGTCACGGCGCGCAACGACGGGCACACCATGGCCCCGCCCCTGGCCGCCATGCTGGAGCGGTACCGCCTGAGCACGCCGGAGGCGATCGTCGACTTCTTCGGCGACCTCCTGCTGGACGGGCAGGTGAGCCCGGCCATGCGCCAGACCCTGCTGGCCTATCTGGCCGCTGGCCCGGACGCGCCCCTGCCGAGCCCGGTCGAGCTCACTGCCGGCCGCGCGTCGGGGGCGGGCGCCGCCCTGCGGCTGCCGGCGCTGCGCCCCACGTTCGTGGACCAGAAGGTCCGCGGCCTGGCCTATCTGATGCTCGCCTCACCCGAGTACCAGCTCGCCTGAGCCGGCTGCCCCACCTCGGCCCGCACGCCCCCATTACGGATTGGAGCCTGAGCGCTCCCGTTACGGCCTGGAGCCGGATCTCCACCAGGCCGCAACCAGGTCGCCTCCCTGCCACAACCCTGATCGGGCAGGCCAGTCGTACACTGGGGCGGGTGGCCCGGTGTGAGCCCCCGCGTCCGCGGAAAGGAGGCGGACCAGGCGATCGTGCAGCGCTTGCCGAGCGCATCACTGCGGGGAACGGGTTCCGCTGGCGCCGCGCGCTAGCACGCCAGCAGTACAGGAGGATGTGACACGCGACTTCGGCTCCGACTGATCGCGGCTCTTGTACTCGCAAGTGGATAGCTGCCGGCTCCGGGGGCGTTGGCCGGCTCGGGGGCGCAATCGCTCGAGTATCACGCCGGCGACGCCTTTCTGGCGGCGATCGACCCATCCTTCTCACCGGTCATCGCCAGAGCCCCCAACGGTGACACCATCGAGATCATGGGGAACGGCACGCTGAGCATTCACCCCAAGTCGGTAACCGGCGGCGGCACCTTCACTCATAAGGACGCCTCGGGGAACGTGCTCGGCAGCGGCACCTGGACCGCGAGGCAGCTGCTGTCCTTCGACAACTACGGGCCGTCCATCGACCCGACGTTCCCCGCCACGTTCAGGGGCGGGCAGGCAGAGATCGCCATCCACCTCACCGGCACGCCGTCCGGCGGAGGCGGGACGGTGGAGCTCGACGGCGTGCTCCGCGTCACCTGCCGGCTCCCTGGAGACAAAGGCCCGGCCCACCAGGGGGCAGACGAAGGCATCACCCTGAACCTCAAGGGCGGCGCCAACTTCAACAAGCGGGCGGGTGGAGCAACTCTGTTCGTCCAGCTCTAGCCATCGGGCGTGGCCCGTGCGGCATCGGCGTGTGACCAGGTCGCCACGCCGGCGGGCAGCAGCCCGCCGGCGTCTCCATTCCGCGGCCATCGGCTATACTGCGCTCCGGAGCGCACGGCCATGGCAGACGAGAGGAAGGTCGCCTGGGGACTGTGGAACGCCACCCTGGGCGAATGGTTCAATCCCGGCACGTCCAAGCCATACTACCCGACGCGCGAGGCAGCGCAGCGCATGATCCCGCTGGCCATGCGGGAATATCCCATGGGCAAGTGGGAGGTCCGCCCCTATCCGCTGGAGGATGAGGCCACGGGCCTGGTGCCCACCGAGTCCGTGACCACGGCGCAGGCGGAACAGGCGGAAGCCGGGGCCGCGTAGCCCGAACAAATCGAGGCCAGCAGGAAGTCTCCTCTCCCAAAGGGAGAGGGCGAGGGTGAAGGCACCGCCTTCATCCCCAGCAATCAGCTCCCTCTTCCTGTACACGAAGGGAAAGGGCCGGCCGCCCCTCGAAGGTGCCGCCCTGGGCTCCCTCTCCCTGGACACGAGGGGAGAGGGTCGCCACCGGCTCACCCACCACCCCGCGCAACTCCCTCTCCCTGGACACGAGGGGAGAGGAGCCTGCACAACCGTTCCGGCTGGCGCCAGGCCACGCCCTCGTCTCCCTCTCCGCGTTGGACCGGGGGCGGCGGGGCCCAGCCGCACGGTGGGGCGGCGTGGGGCAGGGGTGCGGCGCGGCCCCGACCGAAGGGTGTGAAGGGCCCCCCGTCTGCCACAGCCGCCGATCCGGCTATCTGGGGCGTACACGAGGTGGCCAGGGCCGCCGTTTACAGGTCCGCGATCAGGTGCTCGTCATTCACCGCCGGAAACTCGGGGGCCTGGCCCCCCAGCCGGACGATCTCCTTCTTGATCAGGAGCATCAGCCCGCGCAGGTTGGTCATCACCTCCTGATCGTTGCGCTCGCGGGCGGCGCGGTATTCGCCGGCAAACTGGTTCCACCTCTCGTAGAGGGTCTTTAGGCGCTGCTCGCGAGCCTGGGGCGTGGCCGGCCTGGCCGGCCCCCCGGCCTGAACCGCGGCCGGACGTAGTGCGGTAAGGTGCTCCGTCATCGGTGATCCCGTGCTCTCTCCGTCCAGGATGGTAGCGCACGGGGCACGTGCGTGGCGTGTGCTACCGTAAGTAGCGCTCCCATCGCAGTCCGCGTGCCCCCGTGATCGCCCGTGCGCGCCGTTAGTGTCGTGAAGCTCGCCGTCTCCATCATCGCCAACACGGCCGTGCTAGCGCTCCTGCTGGCGCTGGTGGTAGGGGCCGCGCTGGGGGCATGGCAGCTTCTGCCCGAGGCGTCGCGCGTGGCGATTACCAGGCCGGCGGAGACGCTGGCGGCGGCCCAGCGGGGCGTGCAGAGCGGCCCGACCAATCCGATCGCCGGCCTGAGCCGCTGGCTGATGGAGTGGCTGGCCGAGCGGCGCGACCTGGTCGATGTGGTGCGAACGGCGGACGGCACAGACGGCGGGATCGCCCCCTTGCCGGCGTGGACCTCGGTGGACAGCCGGCGCGTCTTCGGGGTGACCGAGACGCTCTGGCAGTCGCGCCGCGCCAGACTGGCCGGGGCGCGCTGGTCGCGGGTGGTCTTCTACTGGGCCGATATCCAGCCCCGCAGCTCGCGGGAGTGGCGCGCCGGCTACTACCTGCGCGACGACCTTATCGAGCGGGAGCGCCGTAACGGCATCGAGGTGGTGGGCCTGCTGATGAACACGCCGGCCTGGGCCGCGGCGCGCCCCGCCGACGGCGTGCGCAGCGTCCCCGCCGGGCTCTCCCTGCCGGTGGACGATCCGCGCAACCACTGGGCGACGTTCGTGCGCAAGATGGCCAGCAGCTATAAGGGCCGCATCGACACCTGGATCATCTGGAACGAGCCAGACATCCGGCCCGGGGGGCCCAACGCCATGTACTACAGCTGGGCCGGCGATGAACGCGATTACGCCCTCCTCTTGAAGACGGCCTATCTGGCCGCGCGCCAGGCCAATCCCGGGGCGCGCATCGTCTTCGCCGGCACCACCTACTGGGCCGACGCCAACGCCGGCCAGCCTCTCTTCCTGGAGCGCGCGCTGGCCGTCCTGGCCAGCGATCCAGACGCTCGCGCGCACGGCTTCTACTTTGACGCCGTGGCCCTGAACCTCTATACCTCACCGGACGACCTGGTGCGGGTGGCCGGCGTCTATCGCGAGGTGCTGGGGCGCTACGGCCTCCACGCGCCCCTGTGGCTCACCGAGACCAACGCCGTCCCGTACGACGACCCGACCAAGGGCTTGCGGCGCGAGCCTAACGGGCTGCGCGTCACCATGGACGAGCAGGCCTCGTTCGTGGTCCAGGCCTTCGCCATGGCCCTCGCCGCCGGGTACGAGCGGGTCGCGTTCCACGCCATGGCCGACCGCGATACCCAGGACGAGCTCTGGGGGCTGGTCCGTAACGACGGCTCGCTCCGGCCCGCCTTCGTCGCCTACCAGACGGCCACCAGGTATCTCGGGGGAGCGGAGCGCGCGGCCTTCGTCCCCCTGCCCCGACGAGAATGGCGCTGGGCGCCGGGGGGCTATCACCCCAACTGGCAGATCTACCTGGTCGTGGTGGAGCGGGCTGCCGGCACGCCGTGGCCGCAGCCCACGCCCGTCGCGGGCACGCAGCCCACACCTGCGCCTACCGCGACATCCCCAGCCGACCCGCGGGGCCGGCAGCGTGTCAGCGTGGTCTGGAACGGGGATCCCCAGCCGCTGGACGTCCTCTTGCCACGCCTCTCCGAGCGCGCCGCCCTGATCGACAAGTACGGCCGCCTGCGCCCGCTCGAGCCTGACGGCGACCGGTGGCGCCTGACCTTGCCCGGCGCCACGGCGCACAGCCCGCTCGACCCGGACGGCTACTACTTCATCGGCGGCGACCCGCTGCTGCTGGTGGAGGAGAGCGTGCCCGACGGGGCGCCGGTAACCCCGCCGGTGATCGCCAGCTAACGTGGGCTCTACACGGCCAGCGGGGAGTTCCCTCTCCCTGTGGGAGAGGGAGAGGGGCGGGCACGGCGGAGACGGCTAGCCTGACCGCTTCCCTCTCCCTGTGGGAGAGGGCCAGGGTGAGGGCTCCGCCTCGTGAAGAAGCTGTCATGCTCCTGTGGGACATCAGCGACGAATGGAAAGACCGGCCATTTCCGCAGGAAGCCAGGTTAACCTGCCGGCGGTTCGCCGTCCTGCGTTCAGCGTCCGGCTGTGGCGCGCCCCTGCGCGGCCATCGCCCGGCGCCGCGCCTCCCGCCTGCTGATATAGTGAAGATGTTCACAAAGTGCGGCGGCGCGCCCGCCGCGTGCTGGTCTCCCTAGCGTGCGCAAGACTTCCGGATGGCGCCAGGCCCTGGCCCTCGTACCCCGCTCCCGCACACGGGAGCGGGGGCGGCGGGGCCCAGCCGCCCGTGGAGTGAGGCAGGGGGCGGGTGCGGCGCGGCCCCGGCCGCAGGGGGTGACGTCCACCCCCGCGGCCGATCCAGAAGGGCTGTGTGCGCCCCGGTCCCCCGCAGGGAGACGCGGGTATACTTTTGTGAGATCTGAGAACCGCTAGATCAGAGATCAGTTCACGAAGGGAATTTTCGATGTCGCCGGCTCCGGGCCGGCGGCAGGAGAGCGACGATCCGGATGGTAGCTACTGAGACGGCCGCCGAGAAGAAGGCGGCGAACAGCCACGTGCCGACGCTGCAGATCGAGGGCCTGCACGTCGCGGTCGACAGCCGCGAGATCATTCACGGGGTCGACCTGACGGTGAACAAGGGCGAGGTGCACGCCATCCTGGGGCCGAACGGCTCCGGCAAGAGCACCCTGGCCTATGCCCTGATGGGCGATCCGCGCTACGAGGTGACGGAGGGATCGGCCTATCTCAACGGGGAGAACCTGCTGGAGATGGAGCCGGACGAGCGCGCGCGCGCCGGACTGTTCCTGTGCTTCCAGTACCCCACGTCCATCCCAGGCGTGCGGATGGGGAACTTCCTGCGCCTGGCAGTGAAGGCCCGCTTCGGGGACGAGGCGGTCAAGACCTTCCGCCGGGAGCTGGACGAGAAACTCCGCCTGCTCAAGATGGACCGCAGCTACGTGGAGCGCTACCTCAACGAGGGCTTCTCCGGCGGCGAGAAGAAGAAGGCGGAGATCCTCCAGATGGCGATGCTCAAGCCTGAGGTCGCCATCATGGACGAGACCGATTCCGGCCTGGACGTCGACGCCTTTAAGGTGGTGGCGGACGGCGTGAACTCGATGCGTGGCCCGGAGCGGGCGTTCATCGTCATCACGCACTACAACCGCATGCTGGAATACATCAAGCCCGACTTCGTGCACGTCCTGATCGGCGGCAAGATCGTCAAGGAGGGCGGTCCGGAGCTCGCCCTCTTCGTGGACCAGCACGGCTACGGCCCCATCATCGAGGAGGTCCGTGCCCGCGGCGAAGAGATCGAGTTGCCGGAGGAAGAAGGCGCGACCTATGCGCGCGAGGAGCCGGTGGAACGCCGCCACGACCCGTTCCGCTCGCACGGCCGCACCGCGATTTAGTTCCCCGTACTCGGTTCCCAGCGCTCAGGTGGCAGGTGGGGTTGAGCGGGCTGAGACGGGGCCACGGCGAACCAGGAACCGTGCACGGAGAACGGAGAGCTGAGAAGAGCTGAGAACGGAGAACGGATATGGCAACAGCAGTCGAGATCCAGAACCTGCCCCCGGCCATCCACATCGACCCCGATCGGGAGCGCCTGCTGCGCCAGGCGGAAAAGGAGCTCCCGCTGGAGTACCGCGCCGGCTGGCACGACGATGTGGAGCCGATCTTCAAGACCATCAAGGGCCTCAGCCGCGACGTCGTGGAGCAGATCTCCAAGATGAAGGGCGAGCCGGCGTGGATGACCGAGATCCGGCTCAAGGCCTACGAGCACTTCCTCCAGCGGCCCCTGCCAGCCTGGGGCGCCGACCTGTCGCAGGTCGACTTTGAAGAGATCTACTACTACATCAAGCCGACCGAGCACCAGGGGCGCTCCTGGGATGAGGTACCGGAGGAGATCAAGAACACCTTCGACAAGCTAGGCATCCCTGAAGCGGAGCGCAAGTTCCTGGCTGGCGTCTCCGCCCAGTACGAGTCGGAGGTGGTCTACCACTCCATCCGCGCCGACCTCGAGAAGCAGGGGGTCATCTTCACGGATATGGACTCGGGCCTGCGCGAGCACCCGGACATCGTGAAGAAGTACTTCGGCAAGGTCATTCCGTACAAGGACAATAAGCTGGCGGCGCTGAACACGGCCGTCTGGTCGGGCGGGAGCTTCGTGTACGTCCCCAAGGGCGTGCACGTGGCCATTCCGCTGCAGGCCTACTTCCGAATCAACGCCAAGAACGCTGGCCAGTTCGAGCGGACCCTGATCATCGCCGAGGAGGGCAGCTACGTGCACTATATCGAGGGGTGCACGGCGCCCATCTACACCGAGGACAGCCTGCACAGCGCAGTGGTGGAGCTGATCGCGATGAAGAACGCGACCATCCGCTACACCACGGTGCAGAACTGGTCGAACAACGTCTACAACCTGGTCACCAAGCGCGCTATCGCCTACGAAGGCGCCACGGTCGCCTGGATCGATGGCAATCTGGGCAGCAAGGTGACGATGAAGTACCCCGCCGTCTACCTGCTGGGGCCCGGGGCCAAGGCGGAGATCGTCTCGGCGGCCTTCGCCAACAGCGGCCAGGTGCAGGATGCCGGCGGCAAGGTCTGGCACTGCGCGCCCAGGACGTCCTCCACCATCACCTCCAAGTCGGTGACCAAGGGGACGGGCAAGGCCGAGTTCCGCGGCTGGCTCAAGATCTACAAGGGCTGCAAGGACTCGGTCTCGGCCATGCGCTGCGACGCCATGCTGCTGGACAAGCAGTGCTACTCCGGCACCACACCGGTGATCGAGGTGGACGAGGAGAAGGTGGCGCTGGGCCATGAGGCCACCGTCTCCAAGGTCGGCGAGGAAGAGCTCTTCTACCTCATGTCCCGCGGCCTGACGGAGCGCGAGGCCATCACCCAGATCGTGAACGGGTTCATCGAGCCCTTCACCAAGGAGCTGCCGATGGAGTACGCGGTGGAGTTGAACCGGCTCATCGCGCTCCAGATGGACGCCGCCGTCGGCTAAGATCGGCTACGTCAGGACGAAGGACGAACGACGCATGACCAGTTCCCATCCGTCCTTCGTCCTATGTCTTCCGTCCTCAGAGGCGAGGAAACTGTGACCACGCTTGTACGTACTGCCCGTCTGCCCGAGGTGCTGCGGGCAGCGGGCCTGACTGAAGCCGCCTCCGCCGCCATCGGCGCGTGGCGGGACGATCCTGACTGGGTTCGCGCGCGCCGCGCCGAAGGCTGGGAGGCCTGGCTCGACATCCCCATGCCGACCAAGACCACGGAGGGCTGGCGCCGGAGCGACCTGCGCTGGCTCGACCTGGGGAGCGTCCGGCCCGCCGCTGAGGCGCCGGAGCGGGTGGCGCAGGTGGGGGATCTCCCTCGCGAGCTGCGCGAGCAGCTGGTGCAGTTCGCGGAGGAGGGCGGGCTCCTGATCCAGCAGGACGGGCACACCGTCTTTGGCGAGATCCGCACCGCCCTGCACGAGCACGGCGTCATCCTCACGGACATTCACACCGCCCTGCGCGAGCACCGCAGCCTGCTCGAAGAGCGCTTTATGAACCTGGTGCCCGCGCGCTGGCAGCCGGGCGTGCCGAGCAACAACGGCAAGTTCGAGGCACTCAACGCCGCCTTCTTCAACGGCGGGGCCTTCCTCTACGTCCCCCCGGACACGTCCATCACCATCGGCGACCCCGCAGGGAACGGGCGGGCCATCCCCCTGCCGCTGCGCACCGTCTTCTGGGCGGCCGATCCCCGCGCCGGCTTCTTCCCGCGGAGCGTGATCATCCTCGACCGCGGCTCCCGCCTGACGTTCGTCGAAGAGTATCGCTCGGTCGAGGCGCCCCCCGGCGCCCCACCGGTGTTCGGCGCCGCCGTGACGGAGGTCTACGTCGGCGACGGGGCGCGCCTGGACTACGTGACCATCCAGGAATGGTCGCAGAGCACCGGCGGATTTCTCACCGAGCGGGTGCGCCTCGGGCGCGACGCGTTCGTCAACTGGGTGATCGTCGATCTGGGCGGGCTGTACTCGCGCGTGACCGCCGACGTGCTCCTGGGAGGGCCGGGCACCAGGGCCGAGCTGCTGGGCCTGGCCGTGGGGGAGAAGAACCAGGTCTTCGACGTGCATACCTTGCAGGACCACATGTCGCCTTTTACGGATAGCGACCAGCTCTTCAAGACCGCCCTGCGCGATCGGGCGCGCCTCGCCTACGAGGGGCTGATCGACATCCGGCCGGGCTCCTATGCGTCGAACGGCTACCAGGCCAACAAGAACCTGCTGCTCGACGATACGGCCAAAGCCGACTCGATCCCGATGCTCAAGATCAACGACAACGACGTGCGCTGCACGCACAGCTCGGCCTCGGGACCGGTGGAGGAGCACCACGTCTACTACCTGATGTCGCGCGGACTGACGCGGCCCCAGGCGGAGCGCCTGGTGATCCAGGGCCATTTCGAGCCCGTCATCGAGCGGATCGGTGTGGAGGAGCTGAAAGACCCGATCCGCACCGCGGTTGACCGTAGAATCGGAGAGCGTTGAAGGGCCTTATGGTAGATATCCAAACCCGCTGGCTGGACGCCGGGCGGATCGACGAGATCCCCGCCGGACGCGTGAAGCTGGTCGAGGAGGGCGACCTGCGCATCGCCGTCTGCAACGTGGACGGCGAGTTCTACGCCATCGAGGACGTGTGTACCCATGACGGCGGCCCGCTCGACCAGGGCCAGCTGGAGGGGGATGAGATCGAGTGCCCGCGCCACGGGGCGCGGTTCAACGTGCGCACCGGCGAGGCCACGCAGATGCCGGCGGTGATGCCGGTGCAGACCTTCCCCGTCAAAATAGAAGGGGACCGCATCTTCGTGGGGACCACGCCGAACGAAGCGGACGACTGACCAGACAGCGCCGCTCACTCCTCGCCTGGGAGCCAGGGAGGCCAGCGGACGGGCGGGTCTTCCACCGCCCTCCTAGGGGCGCGAGGGGCGGGCAACGGTAAGCGAGAAGGAGCGACCGACATGGCCATCACAGAGCAAGCCCAGGTGGCGCAGGCGCCGCGCCCGCCGCTCGACGTTGCCGCCATTCGTCGCGACTTCCCCATCCTCGACGTGGAGGTGAACGGGCGCCCGCTGGTCTACCTGGACAGTGCGGCCACGTCCCAGAAGCCGCGCCAGGTGATCGAGGCCCTGGTGCGCTACTACGAGCAGCAGAACGCGGGCGTCCACCGCAGCGCCCATACCCTGGCGGCGCGCGCCACCGACCTGTACGAGGGGACCCGCGCCCGCCTGGCCGAGTTCATCGGCGCGTCCAATCCGCGCGAGATCGTCTTCACGCGCAACACCACCGAGGCCATCAATCTGGTGGCATACACCTGGGGGCGGCGGTACGTGGGCAAGGGGGACGAGATCATCGTCTCCCAGATGGAGCACCACTCCAACCTGGTGCCGTGGCAGCTCCTGGCCGAGGAGAAGGGGGCCCACCTGCGCTTCGCTCCCATCACGCCGACGCACCGGTTCGACCTGGCGGCCTTCCGCGAGCTGCTCAATCCGCGCGTCAAGCTGGTGGCCGTCACCCACATGTCCAACGTGCTGGGCACGATCACCCCGGTGGCGGAGATCTCCCGCCTGGCCCACGAGTTCGGGGCCCTGGTGCTGGTCGATGGGGCGCAGAGCGCGCCCCACCTGCCGATCGACGTCAAGCGGCTGGGGTGCGACTTCTTCGCCTTCTCCGCCCACAAGATGCTGGGCCCGACGGGGGTGGGGGCCCTGTGGGGCCGGCTGGAGCTGCTGGAGAGTATGCCTCCCTTCCTGGCCGGCGGGAGCATGATCAGCGAGGTGCAGTGGACACGGTCCACCTGGGCGCCGGTGCCGCAGAAGTTCGAGGCGGGGACGCCCAACATCGCCGACGTGATCGCCTTCGGGGCCGCGATCGAATATCTGGACAACCTGGGTATGGACCGCGTGCGCCAGCACGAGAAAGAGCTCACCCAGTACGCGCTCACCGTGCTCCGGCGCGACCACCCCGACCTCATCATCTACGGGCCGAACGACGTGGAGTGGCGGGGCGGGATCGTGGCCTTTAACATGCGCGGGCGGGGCGAGAGCACCGTCCATTCGCATGATGTGGGCCAGATCCTGGACGACCAGGGCATCGCCATCCGCACCGGCCACCACTGCTGCAAGCCCCTGCACACCCTGCTGGAGGCTCCCGAGAGCGCCCGCGCCAGCTTCTACATCTACAACACGCCGGAAGAGGTCGATGCCCTGTCACGGGGCCTGGAGCTGGTGAAGCGCATCTTCGGCCGCAGGTAGATACACTCTCTGGTAGCACAGGACACCGTCGCGGCGCGCCGGATGACTGCCTGGTGGCGCCTGCCATCTGCGTCGGCCAACACGCCACGACGGGTCCGATGGTTCTGTTGGAGAGCCTATGGCCGGCGGCAATCCGCTCTACCACGACATCATCCTGGAGCACTACGAGTACCCGCGCAACAAGGGCGAGGTCGAGCGGCCGGACGCGACATCACGGGGCGCGAACGCCATGTGTGGCGACGACCTGCTGATCTCGCTCCGCCTCGACCCGGCGGGGCAGGCCGTCGAGGAGATCGCCTGGACGGGGCACGCCTGCGCCATCGGCGAGGCCTCGGCCTCGATGATGACGGAGGCGGTGAAGGGCGGCCCGCGCGAGCAGGCGCGGCGCTGGTTCAGGACGGTGCGGGGCATGCTCACCAACCGGCCGGAGGAGATGGACCCGAGCCTCGAGCTGGGCGACATCGAAGCCCTGGAGGGCGTGCGTCACTACCCCGTGCGCATCAAGTGCGCCCTTCTTGCATGGGAGGCGCTCGACGAGGCCCTGACGATGGCAGAGCGAAAGAAGGCCGCCGGTGCCGGCGTACAAGGAGACAATCGTGGCTGACAGCGAGCAGGAAAAGGTACCCCTGACCGAAGAGAACGTCCGAAAGGCCCTCAAGCAGGTCGACGACCCTGAGCTGGGCATCAACATCATCGATCTGGGGCTGGTCTACGAGATCCGCACGATCGACG
Source organism: Chloroflexota bacterium (assembly GCA_034437795.1). Classification (GTDB taxonomy): domain Bacteria; phylum Chloroflexota; class UBA11872; order UBA12225; family UBA12225; genus DAOTTI01. The sequence continues at coordinate 21,895 of DAOTTI010000191.1, forward strand.
ACAAGGACGTGCAGATCGTGATGACCCTGACCACGCCCTTCTGCCCCATTGGCCCGAGCGTCAAGCAGCAGATTACGCAGGTGCTCAAGCGGGACATTGCCGGCGTGGACAAGGTGGACGTGCAGTTCACCTTCAATCCACCCTGGGACAAGGACATGATGTCGGAGGAGGCCAAGGCGGAGCTCGGGATCTTCTGATGCCCGAATACAGCCCCATCGTCCTGGACCACTTCCAGCACCCGCGCAACCTGGGTGACCTGGAGCCGGCCGACGCCGTGGCCGAGGTGGAGAACCCCGCCTGCGGCGACCGGACCCGCCTGTCGGTGCGGGTCCGGAACGGGCAGATCATCGAAGCGCGCTTCCGGGCCGAAGGGTGCCCCGCCGCGATTGCCGCCAGCTCCATGACCACCGTGCTCATCACGGGCAAGACGCTGGAAGAGGCAGCGGCCATCCGCGACCGGGACGTGGCCGCCGCCCTCGGTGGCCTGCCGCGCAACAAGCTCCACTGCTCGGTCCTGGCGGAGGACGTGATCAGGGCCGTCATTGAGGCCTATCACCGCCGGCAAGCCGGCGCCGGCAGCGCATCATGACCCGCGCTGGCGCCGGACAAGCGCCTTCCGCCATGGCCGCGGTCTGGTGGCACCATACGAGTGAAGGCGGCTCAGCATGGAGGTGACGCTGGCCTACGGCAAGACCGGCCTTTCCGTGACCCTGCCAGACCGCCACGTGACGGTGGTCGAGCCACAGTACGTGCCCGGCCTACCCGATGAGGCGGGGGCAATCCGGCGCGCGCTCCGTGAGCCGGCGGGGTGCCCGCCCCTGCTCGACCTGCTCCGGCCAGACGACACCGTGGCCGTGGTCTTCTGCGACATCACCCGCCCTATGCCCAACGACCGCGTGCTGCCGGTCCTGCTGGAGGAAGTGGAGCGCGTTGTCCCTCGCTCGCGGATGGTGCTCATCAACGGCACGGGCACGCATCGCGCCAACACGGAGGCGGAACTGCGGGGCATGCTGGGCGACGGCATCGTCGATCGCTACCGGATCCTGACCCACGACGCCCGCGACCCGCATGCCCTGGTCAAAGTGGGGACCACCCGCTTCGGCAACGACGTCTGGCTCAATCGAGCCTACGTGCAGGCCTCCGCCAGGCTGGTCACGGGGTTCATCGAGCCCCACTTCTTTGCCGGATTCTCCGGCGGGCCGAAGATGGTCATGCCGGCGGTGGCCGGCCTGCAGACGGTGCTGCGCAACCACGGCGCCGCGATGATCGGCCACCCCAACGCCACCTGGGGCGTCACTGAGGGCAACCCCATCTGGGAGGAGATGCGCGAGGCCGCCCTCATGGCCCGCCCCTGCTTCAGCTTGCACGTGACCCTGAACAAGCGCCACGAGATTACCGGCGTCTTTGCCGGCGACTTCCTGGCCTCCCACGACCTGGGCTGCGCCTGGGTCAGGCAGACGGCGATGCGCGCCGTACCAGCCCCCTTTGACGTCGTCCTGACGACGAACAGCGGTTACCCGCTCGACCTGAACGTCTATCAGACGATTAAGGGCATCTCCGCCGCCGCGCGCATCGTCAAGGACGGTGGGGCCATCGTCGCCGCCGCCGAGTGCTGGGACGGGATCCCCGACCACGGCGACTACCAGGACCTGCTCTGTTCGGCCCGCTCGCCGGATGAGCTGCTGGAGCGGATCAATGCGCCGCGGTTCCAGCGCCCGGACCAATGGCAGGCGCAGATCCAGGCCATGATCCAGCGCCGCTGTCGCGTCTACCTGCATAGCTCGCTGCCGGATGACCTCGTCCGCCGCACCATGCTCCTGCCCTGCGGCGACATCGAGGCGCGGATCGCGGCCCTGCTGCGCGAGTACGGGCCCGAGGCGACGCTGTGCGTCCTGCCGCAGGGGCCGCAAACGATCCCTTACGTCCAACCAGAACCAGCCAGCGCGCCGGCCGGCCCCGGTGGGCGGTAAGCTCAGCGCAGTGCGAGTACCCATCGCCGCGGGACATGCCGCGCCACCGGCCCCAAGCTCACGTAGCCTGGAGTATTCACCGCCAGCGAGAAGTCCCCTCTTCCTGTGGGAGAGCGGGAGCCCGCGGAGCGGGCGGCGGTGAGGGCTCTGCCCGGGAACAATCGAGGCCCGGGCGAAGGCCCCGCTCGTGAAAAGTCCAGGCTCGTGGATAATCCGGCGTAGCTCACATTGCGGAGGAGATCCATGGCTCAAGCCGAGGAGCAGACCATTGACATGGGCGCCGGCATGGAGACGGAGCCGGCGCTGGAGATCATCGCTGCGCTCAATGACGTCAGCGACGTGCTCTCCATGGCGGGCTCGACCGTGAGGTTCACCGGCACCAAGGTGACGTCCCTGGAGCAGGTGGACGAGCTGGCCGGCATCGACGTCTTCTCGTGCCCCCGCGGGTGGCTCATTCTGTTCCGCACGCCCCGTGGCCCCCACTGGTGCGTGGCCGGCACCACGGCCAGCGAGGCCGTCGCGTCCATCGCCGACGACGGCTTGCGCGAGACGGTGCGCCGGCACCTGGAGGAAAAGCAGCTCCTCTGACGGATCTGCTCGATCCCAACGCCCCACTACGCCACCGCCTTCGGTGTCACCATGGGTCTCGTCCCCCTTCTCCCGCGTCGGACCTGGGGCCAGGAGGTGGGGCCCTCCCCGCGTCTCCGCGTCCCTGCGTCAGGGTAGTGCTAGGGGGTGAGATCCGTCCCCGCGTCGGCGCGGGGGGAGCCAAAGGGGGTGGGGGCCGCTTGCCGCCTGCCAGGCACGGCGTTACACTTACAGTGAAGTGCGACGGTGTTGCGCGATGCGCAACATCAGCAGATGGGACGCGTGATGGAAGCGACTGGCCACCGCAGCGGCGGGATCCAATCGGTGGAGCGCGCCGTGGCCGTCTTGAAGCTGTTCGGTGAGTCTGAGCCGGAGCTGGGCGTCACCGAGCTGGCGCGACGTCTCAAGCTGCACAAAAGCACCGTTTCCCGCCTGCTCTCTACCCTGGAGGCAGGCGGTTTTGTTCAGCAGGACCCCCGCACCGGGCGCTACCGCCTCGGCCTCCAACTGGCCATGCTGGCGGGGCTGGCCCTCACTCAGTACGAGCTGCGCGACGTGGCGCGCCCCCTGTTGCAGGACCTGGCGGCCCAGTCGGGCGAGACGACCACCATCTCCGTCCTGGACGGCGACGTCGCGGTCAACATCGACGAGGTGCTCTCGCCGAACCCGGTCAAGCACCTGGGCTGGATTGGCCGGCGCCTGCCCCTACACTGCACCGCTGCCGGCAAGCCGTTCCTGGCCTTTGGGCCGGCCCGCTTCGTCGACCAGGTCCTCAGCCGGCCGTTGACGCGCTACACCGCGCGCACCATCACCAATCCGGTGCTGCTGCGGCGCGAGCTGGAACGGGTGCGGACCCAGGGCTTCGCCGTAGCCCAGGAAGAATACGAGCCGGAGCTGAGCGCCGTGGGCGCGGCCGTGCGAGACCATCGGGGCGACGTGGTCGCCACCATCACCGTCTCGGGGCCGAGTTTCCGCCTGCCGGCCCAGAAGCTACTGGAGCTGGGGGGCCTGGTGCGCTATACCGCCGACCGCATCTCGG
>DAOTTI010000192.1:0-4338 GCA_034437795.1 Chloroflexota bacterium
CCTGCCCCTGGGCTGGCTTGGCGGGCTGGCCGGCCTGGGAGCGCTCCTGCTGCTGTGGGAAGGCGCGGTGACGCTGTGGCGCGTCCCGCTGTACGTCCTGCCGGCGCCGACCGTCATCTGGCAGCAGCTCCTGCGGGACTGGCCGCTCCTGCTGCGCCACGCTCAGCCGACGGTGGTGGAGGCGGCCGGCGGCTTCGCCCTCGGGAACGGGGTAGCGATCCTCCTGGCGGTGCTCTTCGTCCACTCGCCGCCGGTCCAGCGCGCGCTCTTTCCCGTCGCCATCGGCCTGCGCACCGTGCCGCTGGTGGCCATCACCCCGCTGCTCATCGTCTGGCTCGGCAACGGCTACGCCCCCAAGATCGCCATCGCCGCCCTGATCGCCTTCTTCCCCACGCTGGTCAACATGACCAGGGGGCTGGCGGCCCTGGACCAGCAAGCGCTGGACCTGCTGCACACCATGTCCGCCAGCCGCTGGCAGGTCTTCACCAAGGTGCGCTGGCCTTCCAGCCTGCCCTACCTCTTCTCCGCCCTGAAGATCGCCGCCACCAGCGCGGTCCTTGGCGCCGTCGTGGCGGAATGGATCGGGTCCGACCGTGGCCTGGGCTATCTGGTGGTGGCGTCCACCTTCGAGTTCAAGATCGCCCGCCTGTGGGCGACGATCGCCGTCTCCACGGCGATTGCTCTGGCCGGCTTCCTGCTGGTCGTGCTGGCCGAGCGCCTGCTGGTGCCCTGGCGGGAGGACGTCTAGCCCTTCCCCATGCGCTCCAGGATCGCGGCGCGGAGCGCCTCCGCCGTCGCGTCCACCACCACTGGCGGGTTGGCGAACGTCGACTCCAGCTTGCGCCCCCTGGCGGTCACCGTCGATTCAGTGGTGAACTCTTCGTACAGCTCGCCGGTGTGATAGCGCAGGGTGTAGTCGGGGTCCTTCAGCATATTGCCGGTCAGAATGGCCACTACGTCCTCGTCCGGATCGACCCGCTCATCGGTGCCCTCACGCACCAGGCGCCGGATACCGGCCAGGGTGGTGGCTGAGGCCGGCTCGCAGCCGATCCCATCCGTGCCGATCACGGCCTTGGCGTCGGCAATTTCCTGCTCGTCTACCGACGTGACCCAGCCGTCGCTCCAATCCACCGCGCGGCGGGCCTTCTTCCAGCTCACCGGCGCCCCGATCTTGATCGCCGTAGCCAGCGTGCGGGCGTGCACGCGGACCAGCGTCTCCGGATGCCCGCTGCTGATGGCCTGGTAGAAGGGGGCGGCGCCCCGCGCCTGGACGATCGTGATGTGGGGGCGCTTGTCCAGCAGACCCAGATCGTCCAGCTCACGCAGGGCCTTGCCGTAGGACGACGAGTTACCCAGGTTCCCGCCGGGGACCACGATCCGGTCCGGCGCCTTCCAGCCCAGCTGCTCCAGCAGCTCGACCATGACCGTCTTCTGGCCTTCCAGCCGAAAGGGATTGACCGAGTTGAGGATGTAGATGCCTAGCTCGGGGGCGATCTGGTGCAGCAGCGCCTGGGCGGCGTCGAAGTCGCCACGCACCTGAAGGGTGAGAGCGCCGTAGTCGAGCGACTGGGAGAGCTTGGCGAAGCTCACGCCGTTCTCGGGCACCAGGACGATAGCCGTCAGCCCGGCGCGGGCGGCGTAGGCCGCCATGGAAGCGCTGGTATTGCCCGTGCTGGCGCAGGCCACCGCCCGCATGCCCAGGATCCGCGCCTGGGTGACCCCGGCGGCCATGCCGTAATCCTTGAATGAGCCGGTGGGATTGAAGCCCAGGTGCTTGAAGCGGATGCGCCGCACGCCGGCATAGGCGGCGCTGCGGGGCGCCTCCAGCAGCGGGGTGTCCCCCTCAGGGTAGGTCACCAGCTGGCGCTCGTCGTCACAGAACGGCAGCAGCTCCCGAAAGCGCCACACGCCGCTACGGTCGATCAGCTTGTCTGAGCCGCGCCGCCGGCGCCACAGGCGCTTCAGCTGCTCGGGGTCCTGCGCCGGACGCGGAAACACGACGTCCAGCAGGTCGCCGCAGTCGCCACAGCGATAGATGATCTGGCGTAGCGGGAACCAGCTCTGGCAGTTGATGCAGCGCAGCCCCGGCTGCTCGCTCCAGGGCTGCCACTGCCGGTCGTAATCGATCACGCTTGGTGTCGAAGGCGCGGAAACCACTCTAGGGGATGCTACCACGGTGCTCCTGCTTCAGTCCGGCCGCTTACAGCCACGCGCCGTTCGCCCCTGAGCCTGCCGCGCGACCGGCGGGCCACGTTCGCGCGGCGGCCCCTCGCGCCGTTCGCCACTCCACTTGCCACGTCGCCTCCCGCCTCAGTAGCCCGCGATCCAGGCCGCCAGCCCGGCCACGAGGAGGAGCACGGACAGCGCCGCCAGGGCGATGCCGGTGCGGGTCAGCGCGCGTGAGAGCGCCGAACGGCGAGCGCGCTCGGTCCGCTGGGCCTCGATCAAGCGCCGCATCCGCTCCGGCCCGCTGGCGCGGCGCTCCAGTTTGGGGCGGGCGGTGGCCGCCGCCACCTGGCCAGCGAGGAGCGGCGCCAGGACCAGCGCCGCCAGCCCCAAGCCGAGCAGCAGCGCCGCCAGGATGACGAACGTCAGGGCCAGCCCCAGACCGAACACCGGGCAATTATAGTGTTGATAAAACGAAGGGCGAGTGATGAGCAAGGAGCGTATGGCCAGGCGCCTGGCGGCAGCCGCCGCCTGGGCCGCCGGTCTCAGTCTGGCGTGGGCGGAGCGCGCGTCGGCGCACGGTGGGGCCACCGGGGCGCAGGACTTCCTGCAGGACTACGGCGGCCTGGTCTTCCTCGCTATCGTGGTCGTGGTCGGGGCCGGCGTCGTGGCCTGGGTGTCGGGTTCGCGGTCCTGACCAAGCCCGCGACCCTGGTGGCGCGAATATCCGGCGGCGCTGCCGGCGGCGCGGGTTCCACGCTAGCTGGAATGATCCATGAGCGGAGCCCTCACCCTCGCCGTCTCCCAAAGGGAGACGGAACTCCTCGCTGCTCTCAGCGCGCGGCCCCCCTTCCCTTGAACCTTGAACTTTGAACTAGATCTGCAGGAAGCCGGGAGCATCCAGTACGAACACGACGGCGCGGGCGAGCTCGGCCGGCGAACCCTGGCCGGCAGGGCGGGCCTTGCAGTGCTCGCGCAGCGTATTGATCACGTCGTCCACCTGCTCCGCTTCCACACCGGTGAGCAGGGTGACGTTGCCCCGCTTCAGGAGCCCGCCCACGGTATTGATCCGTGTGGCACGATACCCCTTGGCCAGCAAGGCCCTGGCGGCGTTCGCCGCATCCTCGTTCTGCACGATGGCCCAGATGAGCTTCATCTCTTCCTACCCGGCGCTAGAGGCGCTCGAACCGTTCAACGTCCAGGACGAAGATCGTCGCACCGCCGACCTGGACCTGGATCGGATCGAGCGGATAGGGCTCCCCCACCTCGCCCGGGGCGGTGGGCACGAAGTACTCGGTGCGCGTCTCGCAGTTGTCGCGGATGATCAGCAGGGCGCGATGGAGCTGCTGCTTCTCCACGCCCACCAGAATGGTCGCGTTCCCCTTCCGCAGAAAGCCGCCGACGGTGTTGATGCGGGTAGCGCGGAAGCCGGCAGCCGTCAGGGCCTCGATCACTGGCCCGGCGTCCTCGTCCTGGACGATGGCCACGATGAGCTGGTGATCTGAGCTTAGGGCGCCCGGCGGCGGTGCGTCTGGAGCAGACTCGATCATCTCAGGGGCCATTATACGCTTGGCGCAGGATGCGCCCCCGCCACCGGCCGCTGGCGTAGCGAGAGCGATGGCGCCCGGCCACCCCGCCGGACATTGACGATCTCAGCCATGATCGCCAGCGCGATCTCCTCCGGCGTGCGCGAGCCGATGTCCAGACCGACGGGGGCGTAGACGCGGTCCAGGAAACGCTCGGGCACCCCTTCTCGGGCCAGGCGCTGAAAGACGAGCAGCACGCGCCGCCGGCTGCCGATCATCCCGATGTAGGGCGCGGGGGACCCCACCACGCGGCGCAGGGTCGCTTCGTCGTGCTCGTGGCCGCGGGTGACCAGCACCAGGTACGTCCACGGCGTGATTGTCTGGCGCTCGATGGCGCGGTCAAAGGCGTCCACCACGATCTCGTCGGCGTCGGGGAAGCGGTCGCGGCTGGCGAAGCGAGCGCGGTCGTCGATGACGGTCACCTCGAAGCCCAGGAGCTTGCCGAGACGGGCCAGCGGCACGGCGATGTGTCCTGCCCCGACGATGATCAGGCGCGGCGGCGGGAGCATCGGTTCCAGCGCCAGCTCCACCTCGCCGCTCTCCGGTCCGGCGCGGCGGACCGTGCGGCGCGCCGGCAGCGGGCGCC
>DAOTTI010000193.1:0-40150 GCA_034437795.1 Chloroflexota bacterium
GCGGCCGGCGCCGCGGGACCTGGGGCGCCGCCGCGCCGGGCGAGGACGCGGGCGGCGCCGAGGGACAGGAGGGCGATCTGGCCGTCCGGGCGCGGCGCGCCGGTCTCGGTGCGGGTCGCGGTCTCGAAGGTGGCGACCAGGCCGCCGCCCCGCTCCACGTAGCGATCCAGGATGGCGGCCTGCTCGTCGGAGAGCGCAACCGCATTCGGTAGGACGATGGCCTTGTAGCGGGCCAGGCGGCCGTCGGCTTCAGCCTGGGCCAGGCGGTCGTCCGGCAGCACCTCGAAGGGGATGTGGCTCTCCACCAGCACGCGGTAGGCGCCGCGGCGGGCGGCAAGGACGGTGGCCGGCGCTTCGTCGCCGCAGGCCTCCTCCGACTGGTTGGGGGCGATGAGCAGCACGTCGGCGGCCGGCTCGATGCGGTCGTACCAGCGCTCATTGGCCTTGTGGAAGTGCATCATGCGGCGCACGGCGGGGAAGTTCTTGCGGTCCGGCTGGTTGGCGGTATGGCCCAGGATGTAGGCGTAGGGGTTGGCGCCGTTGGCGATGACCTGGGCCAGGGACAGTTGGACCATCCCCGGCTGCTCGGCGTTGAAGCGGTAGGGGATATCCCAGAACATGACGCAGTTGATGGCGATGGGGCGCTCGGGGTGGGCGCCGCGGGAGGTCTTGGCCGCTTCGCCAGCGTGGTAGCGCCAGAGGGGGAGCGGGCGATCGACGGCGTTATTGATCTCGTGGAAGATGACGTCGGGGTTGGCGCTGAGCAGCAGGCAGACGTCCGGCCGGCGCGACTTGATGAACTGGCGGACGCGCCCAGCCAGGTCGTCCAGGGTAAAGCGGACGTAACGGCGCCAGACGCGGTAGGCTGGGTCGGCGAAGGATTCTTCTTTGGGCAGGGGCAGGCCGGCGGGCGACGATGGACCGGGCGGGGGCGCATCCGGTAAGGCGCCGGCGCTGAAGGCGGCGAAGCGGCGCTGGCAGTTGAGGCACTGACAGATGCCGTGGTAGGTGCCGGAGTAGTCGCGCAGGGCGAAGCTGAACATGTTGAAGAAGAAGGCGTCCACGGCGTAGCGATCCAGGATCTCGCCGATGACTTCGAAGGCCTTTTCCTGGTAATAGGGCCCGCTGGGACAGGTGGAATAGAGGCCGTTGTAGACCTGCCACTCGCCTCTGGGGGAGACGTAGCACCAGTCGGGGTGGGCCTCGAAGACGTCGCGGTGCACCTTGGAGAAGTCGCACCTGGCCATGACCCGCACGCCGTGCCGGTGGGCCACCTCGATGGCGTCTTTCAGGAGGTCGCCGCTGGGCCGGTCTTTGAGCCAGGGCGACGGATGCTGGTGGGGGAGCCTGGACGGGTAATGGGAGACGATGCCGCCGGCGTTGAGCAGCCAGACGTTGCAGCCGAAGTCGAGGATGTCGCGCACGTTGCGTTCGACGTCGAGCCCCGAGTCGATCTCGCGGATGTTGGTCTGAAAGATGCGGAACGGGTGGCGCCACCACTCGGTGGCGTCGGGCGCCTGGTTCATCGCTTGCCTCCGCTCGCCCCCGTTCTGGCCATGCGTGGTCCTGGGGCGGCGGCGAGACTGTACACCGGGACCGGCCGGCGATTCAGGGCGGAGGATGGGCAAGCTCGTTTTGCAGAAACGGGCGCACTCTTTCGCAATTGGCAATAAGGGGACGCGCCGCCGTGCCGGCCAGAGAGGAGATGGGCACATGGGTGGTGGCGTTGCGGGCGGCGCTGGCGTTGTCGGCAGGGGTAGCGGGCATGGTGAGCTCCGGGCGGCTGAGTTGGGCAAGCGGCACGGAGGGGAATGGCCCTCACCCCCTGGCCCCCTCTCCCGCGTGCGGGAGAGGGAGGACCTCACCCCCTGGCCCGGTCTCCGACGCGGAGAGGGGGAACGGACCTCACCCCCTGGCCCCCTCTCCGATGCGGAGAGGGGGAACGAGGGCTACGGGGAGAGGGGAGTAAAGGAGCCCTGGCCCTGGGCCTCTGCCAACGGGAGCGATGCCTAAAGGAGCCCTGGCCCTGGATGTCGCACGGAGGGGGCTCTCTGCTGGCCGTGGATAATCTGGGTTGGCCTTGGTGGCGCGCCTCACGGCCGTTCGCGTTCGGGCTCAGGGTGGCTTCAGTGGCCCCGCCAGATGGCGTCGGCGCGGCGGATGAGGCGGAGGTGATGGCGCGCGACGTGCATGGCTCTGGCGCGCGCACGGGGGGCGGCGTTCGGCCAGCCGTACGCGATGCTCAGCCAGTAGCGCAAGGCTCCGGCCAGGGCGTTACAGGCGCCGGCGAGCCAGTACGCGTCGCGGAGCCCGCGAGCGAGGCGGTCAGGCATCCCGCGCGCCACCAGGTACGCTCGCAGGAGGGTGTCGTGGCGCCGGCGGGCGGCCGGCTCCCACCCGCCGAGCGACTGGAGCCACGAGCTGACGTCTTCCAATGGCGAGCCCAGGCGGGCGCGTCCCCAGTCCAGCAGGACGACCTGCGGCCCGCTACGCTGGGCGCGCAGGAGCGCGTTCCCCGAATGGACGTCCCCGTGCAGGACGGCGGGCCCAAGCGGGGGCGCGGCGAGCAGGGCTCGGCGCACCACGGGGATAGCGCCGACCATCCGGCGGAGCGCCGGCCGGCTGCGCCGCAGATCGGCCGGGCCGTCGAGCGCGGCCAGCCGGTCGAAGCACTCCAGCGTGTCCACCGCCGAGCGGCACAGGTCCGCCTCGTAATCCCAGTCAGCCAGTGTTGCCGCGTAGGCTCCGGCCGGGAGGGTGGCGTGAATGGCGGCGAGCTGCTTGAGCACCAGGGCGGCTGCATCCGGCGTGTTCCAGGGCCAGGCGCGGGCGGGACGAACGTACTCCAGGTAGAGGTAGGTCGTGTCCGGCGCCACCACCTCGGCTGCGAGCAGGCGGGGCGCCACCTGCGGCGCCAGACGGTGCAGCAGGGCCTGATAGACGGTGGCCTCGCGGCGCTGCGGGCCGTGGAGGCGCTTGACGACGAACGTCAGGCGGCGCGGGTCGCCGGAGGCGCCTTTCTCGCGGGCCACGACGCGGGCGGCGGTCGCCTCCAGCCCGCCGCTCAGGGGACGGATCTCGACGTCTACCTCATCTCCCTTGTCTACCTCACCTCCGTCGTCTACCTGGTCTGCGTCGCGCACGCCGGCCGGCCCAACGCCGGCCCTCAACCGGCGGGCAGCGAAGGCGGCCAGCCGGCCGGCGTCGAAGCCGCAGGTCCGGCTCTGTGGGGGCCATACGCTGGGAAGGGCGGTGGGGGCGGGCGCGGCGTCGGATGGCTCCATCATGGGCGGCGCCATGGGACTGTATCAGGAATCGTGTACTGCTGGAGCACCTGCAGCACCAGGGGCGACGTGGCGGTGGGCCGTTTGCTGGCAGGCTCCACGTGCACCGGCTGGTCACTTCGCCTGGATGTGGCGATTGGCTCCCCTGAAGCGATGGCGAGACGCAGAGAGGTATGGCAAGTGAGCCAGCAGCAGGCCGCAGCGCCGGGGCGGGCGTGCTGGGCGGGGGCACAGACTACCCCGTCACGCTGCGTCCGGGCGGAGGTGGACGCGGGAGAGGGTCCCTGCGCCGGGGATCTCGTCCATGGCGCCGGGGAGCAGCCCCTGCACTCGGGGATGGACGACGGCGAGGCGCTCTGGCTGTGCCAGGAAGATGACGGGCATCTCGTCCAGCAGCACCTGCTGCGCGGCGGCGTAGAGGCCTAGCCGGCGCTCGGCATCGGTGACCTCGTCCGCCTCCCGCCAGAAGCGATCCAGCAGCGCGCTGCGCCAGCCGGTGCGGTTCTCCGCCTTCTCCGCGCCGAAGGTGAGCCAGAACCAGGCTTCCGGATCGGGATAGAGGCTCTCCCAGCCGCCGAAGGAGAGGTGGAAGAGCCGGCGCTCCAGCGCCCGGGCGTAGCTATAGCGATCCAGCTCAGTGACGCCGATCTGGACGCCGAGGTGCTGCTGGAGCTGGGTGCGCAGGAACTGGCCGGCACGCCGGCCCTCCGGCGTGGCCGGTACGGTCACGGCCACACCTTCCCAGCGGGTCTCGTCCACGTCCAGCGCCGCGACGATGGCGCGGGCCACGTCGGGACGCAGGCGGTAGACGCTTCCCGCCGCCGGATCGTGGCCGAGCACCCCTTCGGGAAGGAGACTGTAGGCCGGGCGCCCCGCGCCATCCAGGAGCGCTGCCACGCAGGCCTGGCGGTCGATGGCGTAGGCGAGGGCCTTGCGGACGCGCGCATCGTCCAGGGGTGGGCGGGTGGTGTTGCAGGTGAGCCAGAGCGTGGCTGGGCGGGGTTGGCGCACGAGCAGGGGGCGGAGGCGCTCATCACGCAGGACGCTGCCCTGGAGCGGGGCTGGCACTGGCACGAGGTCGGCAGGAGCGGCGCCGGCCGGGAGCGGCTCGGGCCCGGCGCCGGCGGCGAAGTCGGTGAGGGCATTCTCCGCCAGCCGTGGCCCCGCCAGCAGGGCGAGGGCATTCTGCGGTGGGCCGGCCCAGTACCGCTCGTTGGGGGCCAGCGTCAGGCTCCGGTCACGCTCCCAGGCCACGAGGACGTACGGGCCGTTGCCCGCCATGGACCGGTCCGTGGCCATGGGCCGTGCCGCGGTCGGCGGGTCATCCGCGGCTGGCGACGCCAGCCAGAGGGCCGCCAGGTGGGGGAGGTGCGCCGCCGGCCCATCGGTACGGACCTCGACGGTGCGGGGGTTCGGCGCCCGCACGCCGACGGTCTCCGCGTCCACCAGGCCGAAGCGGTAGACCCCGGCGCCGAAGATGGGACGAAAGGACAGGAAGAGCTCATCCGGCACGTCGCGGGAGAGCACCCGCAGCCAGCCGCGCACGAAGTCGGCGGCGTCCAGCGGGCGCCCGTCCGACCAGGCCAGCCCGGGGCGTAAGGAGAAGTGCCAGCGTGTAGCGTCCTCGTTCGGGGTGGCGCCTTCAGCCGCCCCCGGCTCCGGCTGAGGTCCGGCGCCGAAGCGCAGCAGCGGCTCAAAGAGCTGGCGGGCCACCGCGCGATCCGCCGCCGAGAACGCCCGCTGCGGGTCCAGCGTGCCCGGCGCCTCGGGCAGGATGACCCGCAGCGGCAGGCCGGCCGCTGAGGACGGGCGATAGGGGAGCGCCCGGGGGGCCATGATGGCGGCGCCGGCGGCGCCGAGCCAGCGACGACGGTTCACGGTTCAAAGTTCAAGGTTGAGGGAAAGAGGATGCGGGTTGAAGGGTGGCTGGGGGCAGACCGGGCGGAGAGGGAGTGAGGTCTGGCGGCTGGCCGACGCGTACGATAGCGTGGCGGGTGCGCACGCAAGCATTATAGTTCCGATCAGGTGGAGGTGGACCACGATGGCACCGGCGCGCCGCCGGCGGTGGCTGAGGCAGCCGATGGGGGTACGAACGCGCGTCCCCCTGTTGCTCTCGCTGGTGGTGGCCCTGTGGGCGCCGTGGGCGTCATGGGCGGCGCCCGCGGGGGCGGAGGGCGAGGCGCCGGCCGGCCAGCATGCACCGAGGCTGGTCAAGACGCCAGCGCGGGAGCAGGTCTGGCTGGTAGAGGGCGGGCAGCGGCGGTGGATCGCCGACCTGGCCACCTTTCGGGCGCGGGGCTATCGCTGGGACGATGTGGCGCTCGTCGCGCCGGGCGTGCTGCACCGCATTCCAGTGGGGCCGGCCGATCACGTGGGCGCGCTGCTGCGCGACCCTGCGTCCGGGGACATCTACCTCGTGGCAGACGGGCAGGCGCGCCTCGTGCCGGACCCGGTCTCCTTTGCGGCGTACGGCCTGGCGTGGGGGCGCGTCCAGCCGGCCAGCCGCGCGGCGCTGGAGGGCCTGCCCCGCGGCCCGGCGCTGCCGCACGCCGCCACCGGCCGCCCGCTGGGGAAGGTCGCGCCACCGCGCCTGCCGGCTCCAGCGCCCGGCGCCGCGCGGGACCTGGACCCGCGCCTCGGGGCGGCGCTGCGCCTGATCGAAGGCTATCCGCCGACAGCGAGCTGGCCGGATTTCCTGGCCCGATATGGGGTGGCGCTTCGTTTCGGACCGGTGGCCGGGGCGCCGGCGACCCTGGCCGCCTATCGCGCCGAAGGCCGGACGCTCACCGTGGGCGAGCAGCACGCCGGCCTCGCGCCCGGTGTGCTGGCCACGCTGATCGTGCACGAGATGGTGCACGCCCTCTACGACGCCAATCGCGCCACGGGCAAAAGCGGGCGGGCGTGCATCGACGAGGAGGTGGAGGCCTTTGCCACGCAGGCGGCGTTCTGGGCGCACCTGCATGGGCCAGCGGGGATGCCGGCGCCGGGGAACGCGGTGGAGCAAGAGCTGAACCGGGTGCTGCAGGCCGCGCTGGACGACGCGCTGGCGGCGACGGTGATCACCACCTTTGCCTACACCATCCGCTGCTACTTCCCCGAGGTGGGCGCGGGGCCGCCGTCGGAATGAGTACGGGGGAATGCAGTAGCGAGGAGCGAGTGCCGACGAGCGAGTAGCGAGTGGCGAGGGTCGAGGAGCCAGGAAAGAGCCCTCACCCTGGCCCTCTCCCACAGGCAGAGGGGAGGTTGAGTGGGGCCCCTACCCTGGGCGTCTCGTAGAGGAAGATGGGAGCCGGCGCTGGGTATGAATGAACCGGGCTAGGGGCGGAGGCACTGGGCGGCGCCGTGCAGGACTTCGGCCTCCGGCGGGCCGAACGGGAGGGGCCAGTCGGCCTGCAGCGTATCGCCGGCGGCGCTTACGGTGAAGAGGCGGGCAAGGGTGGCGGAGTCTCCCAGATGCAGCACCAGGCGTAGCGACCGGCCGCGGAGCTGGCCGCCGACCAGCCAGGCCGGAGCCGGCCCACCGCCCGGGGCCTGGCCATCGGACGCGTCACGAGGCTCGTACCAGCCCAGCACCGTCTCGCCATCCTGCCAGAGCCAGAGCCGCCAGCCCGGTGCGGCATCTGGCGCATTGGCGACGGAGCGGGTCTCCCAGGCGCCGGTGAGGTCCCAGCGAGGGCACTCCGCCGGCGGGCAAGGGGCTTCCCCGCTGGCGAAGAGGTCACCCTGGCGGACGGGGGCGCCGCGCGCCGGCTCGCTCCAGCGGCCGGAAAAGAGCTTGCCGTCCGACGAGATGGCCAGCAGCCAGGTGCGGGCGGGGGCATCCTTCACCTCGGCGGGGGGGATGGCGGGCATGCCCCGCTGTGTGACGCGCAGGATGCCATCGACGAACGAGCCGATCACCAGGCGCTCGGGGGCGCCGCCGGGTGGCTCCCAGCGCCCGACGACCTGCCGGCCGCGCTGCACCAGGTGCAGGGTGCCCCGCCACAGGCTCTCATTGTCGCCGTCCACTGTCTCGGTGGTGGTCCACGCCCCGGTCAGGCGGCGCTCGTCGGGGGCGCAGGCTTCACCGGGCTGGGCGGCAGCCGGCACGGGGTCCGGCCCCAGCCCCAAAGCCAGGAGCACTGCGAGTATTACGGACGCCGCCAGCGCCGGTGAGCGCGCCATCACCTGTCCTTGTTCCTTTCCGTGGCCTGGCTGGTGGCTGCTGCATGGATGTATACCACCAGGGACCTCGTGGCGCTGGCTATGGTGAAGGTGGGCTCATGCCTGAGTGGAGCTCTCCCCGCCGCCCACTGCGCGGGCTCCCGCTCTCCCACAGGGGGAGGGAACGCATCGGTATCGGTGGCCTGAAGGTGGCGCCTCTGGCGCGTTGACAGGCTCGGTCCACCGCGCTACCTTCCCGGACCAGTACGTCAAGGAGGGTATCCATGGTTGTGCGCATTGGCTTGCTCGGTAGCGGCTTCGTGGCCGAGTTCTACCTCCAGGGGCTGCGGCACTGCTGTGACTGGGAGATCCCCACCGTCTACTCGCCGAACCAGGAGCATGCCCGCGCCTTTGTGGAGCGGTGGAAGCTGGGCGGCGTGGCGGCCAGCGTGGACGAGGTGCTGAAGCGGGGCGACATCGACCTGGTGCTGCTGGCCGTGCCCAACGACGTGCACAAGGACCTGGCCATCGCCTGCGCCCGCGCCGGCAAGAACGTGGTCTGCACCAAGCCCCTGGCGCGCACGGCGGCGGAGGCGAAGGAGATGCTCGAGGCCGTGGATGGCGCGGGCGTGATGCATGGCTACGCGGAGACGGAGGTCTTCAGCCCGGCGGTAGTCAAGGCGCGGGAGTTCATCGAGCGGGGCGGCATCGGCAAGGTGCTGACCGTGCGCTCGCGCGAGGCGCACGCGGGGCCGCACATGCCCTGGTTCTGGGACAAGCGGCGGGCCGGCGGCGGGGCGCTGCTGGACATGGGCTGCCACACTATCGAGGCGGCGCGCTACTTCATCGGCAAGGAGGTGCCGGTGGTGGAGGTCATCGCCTGGGGCGACCGCCTCTACCACCACGAGCGGACGGAGGCGGAGGACAGCGCCGTGCTGCTGATGCGCTTTGCGGACGGGCAGCTGGGGCAGGCGGAGCTGAGCTGGATCGCCCGCGGGGGCCTAGACCTGCGCAACGAGGTGTACGGCACCGAGGGGACGATCTTCACCGACGTCACCCGCAGCACGCCGATCACCGTCTTCTCGCGGCCGGGAGCCGGCTACGTGGTGGAGAAGGCGGAGTCGGAGACGGGCTGGCTCTTCCCGCCGGTGGATGAAGCCTGGATCTACGGCTACGCCGGCGAGATGCGCCACTTCCTGGAGTGCGTCGCCACCGGCCACGCGCCCCGAGAGACCTTCCGCGACGGGTACGTCGTCAACGTCATCCTCGACGCCGCCTACCGCTCGATGGAGACGAAGCGCTGGGAGCCGGTGCGCCTGTAGCCCCGACGGAGTAGCGAGTAGCGAGTGGCGAGTAGCGAGTGGGGCGTGCGTCTGGGCGTAGGGGTGGATGCCGGGAGCGCCGGCGAGGCGGGCGATGGGCGGCGGTGGGTTGACGGATCCAGATGGTGGGGGCAAAGCAGCCGGATGTGGAGAGGGCTGCGGACCTCACCCCCTTCGGCCGGGGCCGCGCCGCACCCCTGCCCCACCCTGCCCCGCCGTGCGGCTGGGCCCCGCGGGGAGGGAGGAGAGACCTCACCCCCTGGCCCCCTCTCCGACACGGAGAGGGGGAACGAGGGCCGTAGGTGTGCCGTCTGCGGACCTTTTGCGCGTGCCCGACGCAGGATGCAGACTCGACAAGCGGGCGCGAAGGTCGTATGATGACCATACGAATTGAGCGTGGATGGCGGCGAGCGCACGCGGATCTGACGGCCGGTGCGGCGGTGACCCGATGCTGGAGACGACGCGAGCCCTGATCTCGCCGGCGCCGAGCGAGGCGCGGTGGCCGGCGACCCCACCGGCGCAACCGCAGCGCCTGCACGAATACGTGGTGCAGCACCTGGTGCGCCAGATTGCAAGCGGGATGGCGCCGCCCGGCACGCCCCTACCCACGGAGCCGGAGCTAGCGCAGCAGTTCGGCGTGAGCCGCACCGTGGTGCGTGAGGCGATCCGCGTGCTGGTGGCCAAGGGGCTGGTGTCCGTGCGGCAGGGCAGCGGGATGCGGGTGGAACGGCCGGAGCGCTGGAACTACCTTGACCCGCTGGTGGTGTACGCAGCGGTGCAATCCGGCCAGGATGGCCTGCTGGACGAACTGATCGAGACGCGCCGCATCCTGGAGGTGGAGGTGGCCGCGCTGGCGGCGGCGCGGCGCACGGACGCGGACCTGGAGGCCATGCGCGGCATCCTGGCCAGGATGGGCAGGGCCGTCCACGATCCGGCGGCCTACGCCGACCTGGATAACGCCTTTCACGACGCCATCCTGGCCGCGACGCGCAACCGGCTACTGCGGGAGGCGCTGCGCCCAATCACCGACGCGCTGCAGCGCGGGCGGGCCATCGCCGCGCGGCGCGCTGGCGTGGCCGAGCGCTCGCTGGCCAGCCACCTGGCCATCTTCAGCGCCATCGAGCGGGGCGACGCGGCCACGGCGCGGGAGGCGATGCGCCGGCATATCCTGGAGTTCGAGCAGGACGTGAGGGCGGGATTGCAGCGAGGGACGAGTAGCGAGTAGCGAGTAGCGAGCGGTCTGCAAGCAGCCGAGGAGGACACAGGGATGGGAATGACGACAAGGCACATGGGGTAGAGGGGCAGACGAGGCAGGTAACGCAGACGAAGATGACGCAGGAAAACCAGACGATGCAGATGAAGCAGATGATGCAGATGAAGCAGACGAGGCGGCAGTGGCTGGAGCGTTCTGGCGCGCTTGCCGGCATGGCTGGCCTGGCAGGGGCCACGGCCTGCGGCCCGGGCAGACAGCCTGCCAGCGGCGCTGCGGAGACGCAAGCGCCGGTAGAGATCTACTTCACGCTCCCGGCGTCCCCGGGGCTGGAGGCGGACCTCTACACGGGGTTCATCCACGACTTCGAGGCGCGCCAGAACAAGATCAAGGTCCGCTATACGTTTGAGCCCGTCTTTGGCGACTACCCGGCCAAGCTCAAGGCGCTCCTCGCGGCCGACACCTGGCCAGACATCGCGCACCAGCACCTGAGCGTGGTGCAGGACTTTGCCCATTCCGGCGCGCTGGCCGAACTCAAGCCGTACATGAACCGCGACCGGATCAGTGAGAAGGAGTTTATCCCCGCGCTGATTACCGAATTCACCTATCGCGGTAAGCTGATGGCCATTCCCAAGGACAGCGCGGCCTTCGGCATCCATTACAACAAGGACATGTTCGACAAGGCCGGCATCAAATACCCGGACGAGACCTGGACGTGGGACCAGTTTGCCGAGATCTGCCGGCGGCTCACCAAGCCGGAACAGAACCAGTTCGCCATCACCTTTGTCCAGCCGGCGCCGAACAGCGAGCAGTGGGAGGCGGTGCTCAAGTCCTTTGGCGGGGGCTGGTACACCGCCGACCTCTCGAAGTCCACGATTGATGCCCCCGGCTCAGTGGAGGCGTTGCAGTTCTTCGCGGACCTGGAGTTCCGGCACCGCGTCACGCCAACGGCGCACAAGTACCAGTACACCGGTGACGCCTGGCGCGGCGGCGTGGTGGCGATGACCTTTGGCCACCACTCCACCACCTTCTTCCACAAGGCGGAGAAGCGCGAGTTCAGGTTCGACGTGGTACCCATCCCCAGGGGCCGCGGCGGGAGCTTCGTGGCGGTGGGCGCCTCCGGGTACGCCCTGCCGGCGAAGGCCAGATACAAGGACCAGGGATGGGAGTTACTCAAGTTCCTGACCAGCAAGGAGGTGCAATCTAAGATCGCCAGCGGCAAGCGCTGGGGGCCATGCCGGCCAGACTCGCTGGACAATCTGGCTCCTGACGACGGCATCCCCGAGCATTTCCGCGACGTGCACATCGAGCCGCTGCGGGGCCGGGGGAAGGTGCCGGCCTTACCCTTCGTCTTTCCAGTGGGCCAGCTGGACATCCTGCAGGTCTACAATGAGGAGATCAGAGACCAGCTCTGGGCAGGGAACCGCTCCGCCAAAGAGGCGGCGACTGCCGCCAAGCCCAAGATCGACGCCATTCTGGCGCGGAGCAGGTAAGGGGCGCATCTGGCCACGGCATGCCGCTTCCACCCAGCTTGTGACAGGGAAAGGATATGGCGGATCCACCGTAGGGGGGAAGTGATCGCTGGCACGTTCGCGCCGAGCGAGACCGCCGAGCATCGAAGGGCCGGCCGTGCGAATGGACCAGCGTCTCCTTAGAGAGGCAATCTCGGAGCGGTCTGCAAGCAGCCGAGGAGGTAGAGCCATGCAGGCGATAACGAGACGGCAATGGATACGGAGCGTCGCGGCGCCGGCGGCCGGCATCCTGGCCGGCGCGTGCGGGCCGGGCGGCCAGACGCCGACCAAGCCGGCCGGCAAGCTGCCGCCGGTGGTGGTCTGGGCGTCCAACACCGGCCAGGAGGATCTGCCCTACTTCGAGCGCTTCGCCAGGTGGTTCGAGGAGGCCAATCCCGGCACCAAGGTGGACCTGGTGCTGCCCCCGGGCGAAGGCAGCTACGAGGCCAAGATGATCGCCATGTTTGCCGCCGGCACCTTCCCGGACGTGTTCCATCTCCACTTCACGCGGGTGCGCGAGTTCTGGGCCAAGGGCACGCTCCAGCCGTTCGACCAGTACATCAAGGCCAGCAAGGCGCCGGTCGACGACTTCATCCCGGGGGTGATGGTGCCCTTCAAGATCCGCGGGCAGACCTGGGGGCTGCCCCGCGACAACGCCACGGGGGTGATGTACTACAACAAGGAGCTCTTCACCGCCACCGGCGCCAAGGAGCCGGACGCCAACTGGCAGTGGGACACCACCTTTCTCGAGGCGGCCAAGCGCCTGACCGACCTGAACAAGAAGCAGTTCGGGATCGTCTTCCCGAACGTGACCGGCATTGGCGACCAGCACCTGGAGATCTACCGCACCTGGGGGGCGGACTGGTTCGACCCTGAGATGAAGGAGGCCAGGATCAACTCGCCGCAGGCGGTGGAGGCGATGCAGTTCATGGTGGACCTGCGCATGAAGCACCGCGTGGCCCCAATGCCGGGGGAGACGCCACCGGGCGACCAGTTCCACAACGGCTGGGCGGCGATGACCAACCAGTGGCAGGGCTACGTGCTGCGCATCAAGCAGGCCAACGTCTCCTTCAATTGGGACGTCAACCCCCTGTTCAAGGGGCCGCGGGGGGCCAAGGCGGTGAACGTGGTGGGCTCCACCGGCCACAGCATCCCCAAAGGGGCCAAGAACCCCGAGGCCGGCTTCGCGCTGACGCTCCATCTGGTGAGCGAGCAGGTGCAGAAGGACATGATGTCCAAGGGGCGGTGGACGACGCCCCGCAAGTCGTTCCTGAAGTTCGCCCTGCCGTCGGATGGCGTCCCGAGCCGCTACCAGGAGGCGATCATCGACCGGCTGCTCCAGTCACAAGGCTACGCCACGGCGGTGGCGCACGCCGACATGAACGCGGTGTGGCAGAAAGAGACGGGGCCGATGTTCGTCGGCGAACGGCCGGTGAAGGATGCACTGGACGCGGTCAAGGTTCAGTGGGACCGCTTGCTGAAGGAGTTTCCGAGCAGCTGATTAGAAAAAGCTGATTAGAAAAATAAGCTTGAGAACGAAGAAGGAAGAAAGAAACAATACAAGCCGGAAAAGGAGAGGGGAGTTGGTAGCAGATCCATACCTACTGGCGCCGCGGTTTGCCAAATATCTGCGGGTGACGGACGTGGCCGATGGTCTGGACGCGGTGGGGCGGGCCGATCTGACCTTGATGGACCCTGCCATCCGCCCGCTGTGGTTCGGGATGCGCTTCTGGGGCCCGGCGGTAACGATGCGGGTGGTGCCGGCCAACCAGCGCCTGCGCCCGATCACCCGTGAGGAGGCGCTGCAGCAGCATGGCATCTGGTTCCGCGAGCGCGAGCAGCGCCTGGGCGAGTTCGGCCGCAGCCTGCGCCTGCAGGAGCACATCAAGCCCGGCTGCGTCATCGTCACGTCCACCAACGGGGCCCGCGAGACCGGCTACTGGGGGTCCAACAACAGCATGGCGATGCAGGCCGCCGGCGTGGCCGGCATCGTCACCGAAGGGCAGTGCCGCGACACCGACGAGGTGATCCTGCAGCGCACGCCGGTGGCCTGCCGCAGCATCGGGCGCACCATCATTCCGGGGCGCGTGGAGCTAGTCGACCTGCAGGTGCCGGTGGGCTGCGGGGGCGTGCTGGTGCGGCCCGGCGACATCGTGGGCTGCGACTGGGACGGCGTGGTGGTGGTGCCCCTGGAGGTGGCGGAGGACGTGCTCTACTTCGCGGCCAAGATCGCCATCGAGGACAAGAAGGGGCGCCGGCGCCTGTACGAGCGCCTGGGCAAGGAGCCGGACGAGACCGTGGACTGGGAGTCCGCGGCGGAATACTATAAGGACATCCTCTAGGCCCGCTCCCAGCTCGCGGCTGCCGGCCGCGTCCACCAGCCTGGATTTACTCATCAGGGGCGCCCTCACCGCCGCCCGCTTCGCGTCCCCCGCACTCCAAAAGGGAGAGGGGGCTCTCCGCTGGCCCTGAAGCAGCCAGGCTAGCTGGATCTCCCGGCCGGGTCCGCCGGCTCCGGAGAACGGGGCGGTGGGCGCCGCGAACTGGGCGAACTGGGAGCTTTGGACGTGAGCACTGAGCACTGGGGACGAGCATGCGTATTGTAGTTGGTGGAGATCACGCCGGCTTTGTGTTGAAGGGGCCGGTGGTCCGCGCCCTGCGTGAATGGGGGCACGAGGTCCAGGACGTGGGGACGCACAGCCCGGAGCCGGTCGACTTTCCCGACATAGCCGAGCAGGTCTGTCGCGCCGTGCGGTCTGGCCAGGCGGACCGCGGCGTGATGGTCTGCGGCACCGGGGTGGGGGCGTGTATTGCCGCCAACAAGGTCCCCGGCATCCGCGCCGCCCTGTGTCACGACGTGTATTCGGCCCACCAGTGCGTGGAGCACGACGACGTGAACGTGCTCTGTCTGGGGGCGCAGATCGTGGGCGAGACGCTGGCCCTGGAGCTGCTCAAGACCTTTCTGGATGCGCGCCACAGCACGGAGGAGCACTTCCGCCGGCGGGTGGCGAAGCTGGCCGAGCTGGAGCGCAGGGCGGCGCAGGAGCTGGCCGGTGGACCCCTGAAGGGGAGCTGAGTTACCGATGCGTGGGGGGACCGCATCCCCTGGCCCCCCGCGCCGACGTGGGGAGGAGCCCTCACCCCCCGGCCCCCTCTCCCGCACGCGGGCGATGGGGGACGAGGGCCAGAGGGTGAGGATTTGGCCCACGGTGGCCGCGCCGTCCCCGCGCCAACGTGGAGAGGGGGGATGAGCGCCAGAGGGTGAGGATTTGGCCCACGGTGGCGGAGCCGCCATGAGGAGATGAGGCGCTACGAGGATGTCGGCACGCCAGGCTGAGTCTATCTGCCTCTTCGTCTGCGGGGACGTGATGACGGGACGGGGGATCGACCAGGTGCTGCCCCATCCTGGCAACCCCGTGCTGTATGAGCCGTACGTCCGCGACGCGCGCGAGTACGTGCGGCTGGCGGAGAGCGTGAGCGGCCCCATCCCGCGCCCGGTGGACTTTGCGTACATCTGGGGCGATGCGCTCGGAGAGCTGGAGCGGGCGGGAACGGACGTGCGGATCGTCAATCTGGAGACGAGCATTACGGCCAGCGAGGACGCCTGGCCCGGCAAGGGGATCCACTACCGCATGCACCCACGCAACGTCGGCTGCCTGACGGCGGCGGGCATCCACTGCTGCGTCCTGGCGAACAACCACGTGCTGGACTGGGGGTACGCCGGGCTGAGGGAGACGCTGCGGACCCTGGATGGGGCGGGGATTGCCCGTGCCGGCGCGGGGGAGCACTTGGCGGAGGCGGCCGCCCCTGCCGTGCTCGACGTGTCGCGCAAGGGGCGCGTGCTCATCTTCTCGCTGGGCTCGACCACCAGCGGCATCCCGCCGGAATGGGGCGCGGCCCACGACCGGCCTGGCGTCAACCTGCTGCCGGACCTCTCTGAAGAGACGGCGGAGCGCGTGGCGAAGCAGGTCCGCGAGGCGAAACGTCCCGGGGACGTAGTGGTGGCCTCGATCCATTGGGGCGCCAACTGGGGCTACGACATCCCCGGCGAGCAGGTCCGCTTCGCCCACCGGCTGGTCGAGGGCGGCGTGGACGTCGTCCACGGCCACTCGTCGCACCACCCGAAGGCGATCGAGGTCTACCGCGACCGCCTGATCCTCTACGGCTGCGGGGACTTCGTGGACGACTACGAGGGGATCAGCGGGTACGAGGCCTTTCGGGACGACCTGCGCCTGATGTATCTAGCGCGCGTCGAGCCGCAGCAGGGCCGACTGGTGGAGGCGCGGCTGGTGCCGCTGCAGGTCCGACGGTTCCGGCTGCACCGCGCCTCCGCGGCGGATGCGCAATGGCTGTGCGACCTGCTGAACCGATTGGGGGCACCGCTTGGAACAGGCGTGCAGCTAGGGAGCGACCACCGCCTGACGCTCCGGTGGGAGTGATGGACGCTCCGTGAGCCGTGGCGGCGGGCCCGCGACCGACCGTGACCACCGCCTGGCGCTCCATCCTGGACTGTTCATCATCGGAGGCCTCACCGTCTCCGAAAAGGAGGGGAGAACTCTCGCTGGGCGCGAAGAAGCGCGGCCGGTGGCAGCGATGGGCGCCGCGCCCGGTCGAGGCTGGGGCGGTTCATAGCCAGGGCTGGCGGTCAGGCGGCGCCGGTGTTGGGCGGGCATTCGATGCCGTTGGCCACGCTCTTGAGGAAGGCGCTGGCGGCGTGGCCGGTGACGTCGATCCGCTGCGCGCGCTCGTCCAGGGACATGCCGAACCCGCCCCGCTCCCGATCGGTGCAGCGGTCGAGGCGTTGCGCGCGGAGCAGGTAGTCCAGGCCGGTGCAGACGCACTGGTGGTAGGTCGTGGCGCGACGATCGCTGGTGGCGCGGGCCAGGGCATAGGCGTCGTTGAGGCCTTCCAGGGCGCAGGCCACCTCGACCGAGACCTGGCGGGCGGGGAAGCGGGCGACGGCGTCATAGAAGCCCCGCGCGATGATCCGGTCGTGCAGGCCAAAGAGAAAGGCAGCGACCTCCTGGCGGAGCGCGGGGCTGGGGGTGGCCTCGAAGAGAAGGCGGCCGGCCTGCGACTGCCAGTTGGCGAAGAAGACGAGCAGGTCGTCCTCCACGCGGCCGCGCCGGAAGTACTGCGCGTCATAGTAGGAGAAGGCGCGTTCCACGCTCTGCCGGTAGCGGGGATCGGGGAACTGCCGGAAGGTCTCCATCAGGGCCAGCATGGCCTCGCCGGCGTAGAGCTCCTCGCCGGCGTCCGGCAGGTCGACAAAGTACACGCGGTAGGAGCCGTCCGGCCGCTGCTGGCGGAGGATGCCTTGGGCCAGGCCGGTGATCCAGGCCAGGCGGCGGTCGTTACGGGGCGGCGGGGCGTGCAGCAGGGCGAGGAGCATGAAGGCGCTGTGGGCGATCGATGGTGGCTCGTCCAGGCGGGTTCGGGCGCCGGGCCGGTGGCGCGGCGTGGCCTGGAGGTCAAGGAACCGATAGCCGTCGCGCTCGACGAGGAAGCGGCCGTAGTGCTGGAGGGAGGTCTCGATGAGGGGGTCGAGGTCGCGCCGGTGGAGGAACTCGCTGAGCACGGCCACGATCCAGACGGAGGCGATGTCTCGGATGGCGGAGCGCTCGCGGACGAAGGTATCGGACTGTGGGAGGTAGAGGTATTCGAGCATGCCGGTTTCTGGATTGACCATGCCGGCGTACCAGCGGTAGATCAGCTCCAGGCGCTCGGTGAGCCGCGCTGTGGTGTTCAGGCGTGCCTCAGCCGGCATGCCTCGGGCGTCTTGCAGCGGGTGCTCTTCCATGCCCCCCATATCGCGGACCTTTTCTAGCGCTCGCCAACGTCGGACACAGTGAGCATTGTAGGCCAGTGTCTCTCCTGCACTGGCGTTCCCATGATGGCGCCATCATGCACCCACCGGCGACCAGGCCAGCTCAGGGCAATCCGGGACGCCACCGCTCCTGCCAGCGCCCCGGCGTAGGAGGGTGTCCAGGGTCTGCCGGAACGGCGCGCCGCGGAAGCCCCGCAGGCACTGGGGGAGGGCCTGCTCGCCGACTGACCCAGGCGACCTGCATAGGAAGTTTTTCTCGTGATCAGTCTTCTGCGGGGGTGCGGGCGCCGCGCCGGGGCGGGCCGAGCCGCTCCGGGGTCCAGGACGGTGGGTCGCTGGCAGGGAAGGAGTCGATCGATTCGCGGGTCACCTCGTCCTCGACCGCCTCCTTGATCTCGTCGGCCTGGCGCTCCGCCTGCGCCAGATCCTCCTGAGTGATGCCCGCCTCCACCTCTGGCTCGTGCGGGCGCACCATTTCGGGGGCGCCTCGGGGGCGCGCCACCTCTCGTCTGGCCGGGCGCGTGATCCGCTCGCCGGCCGCCTGGCGCCTGGCCGGCCGGCTGGGCTGCGCTTCGGTGGCGTCTCGCTTTGTCGGCCGCGTGACCGGCTCGCCGGTTGGCTCCTGCTGGTCCATGCGCGCTGCCTCCTCACCGTGCAACGAGTACACGTGCTCTCCCTTCCATTGTCTATGCCGTGTCCACGGCCATGCCTCGGTTGGTGGTCTATGGCCAGGTGTACGGTCGCGTCTGCGGTTACATCTGTGTCTGGTCGTTCTGCCGACCGCCACGGCCGGCCCAGCCGGAGACCGGGCTTTGCGCCGGCCTGGGCTCAGCCGCGGCACCACCAGCGACTTGGGGGACGCCCAGGATAGGCCGGCAGCTCTCCTTCCCGGCGGGCCTGAGCTGGCCGGCATGACCAGAGGCTGTTCGGCGCGGGCTATCTATGTGACTAGAGCGAACAGAGCGCTGGTCTTGACTGGAGTCCGCCAGGGAGCCCTCACCCTAACCCTCTCCCAAAGGGAGAGGGAACTTGAGGCGGAGCCTTCACCATTGGCCTCTTCCTTTGAGCGTGACGCACCTGTGCACGATCAGGCCAGCGATGTGGCCTGACCCTCCCTGGCACGGGGCCTCGCATCCTGGAATAGGTCGTCTAAAACGTCACTAGTGCACCATCAGGCCAGCGCTTTGGCATTGCCTGCCCTGGTGCGCGGGCTTGCATTCCCAAAGAGGTCGTCTGAAACAGCACTAGGCACTCCATTCCGTTCCAGGTTGCGCAACAGATTGCGCATGCCTCCTCACCCGTGAGCAAGCGCCGTGCCGCTGGCTGCGCGGGTGGAGCCGGCCCAGTGGCGCCCGCCTGCGGGGATGCAACATCTACTTACCTTGGCACGTGTCTTGCCGGACGTTGGCCGGCGTTTCTGGCCGGGGCGCCGGTGGCGGGTGGCGGGAGGCGCAGAGGCGGCGAGGCGCCCGGGCCACGCTAATACCCTGACCAAACCGTGAAAGAGGCGGGTTCGAATGGTGGCAACACGCTGATGGGACGAACGGCTCCCATCCGGGTGGTCCTGGTGGCGGATGCGGTGGGCGGGGTATGGGACGTGACCCTTTCCCTGGCCAGTGGTCTGCTGGCCAGCGACGGCGCGGCGGTGCTCCTCGTGTGCGTGGGGCCGCCGCCCGACGCCGCGCGCCTGGCGGCGGCCCAGGCCATCCCAGGGCTGACGCTGGAGGTGCTCGGCGGGCACCTGGAATGGATGGAGGGCGGGCGCGACTGGCTGGAGACGCTCCGCCATGAGACGGCGCGGCGCGCCGCGGCCTGGAACGCGGATCTCGTCCAGGTCAATGCCGGCAGCGCGGGGACGGGCCTGGCCGGCGTGGGGGATGAGGCGCCCTTGCGCGCCCGGTCGCCCCGCCCGCCTGTCGTCCTGGGCGTCCATGGCGATGTGGCGATCTGGTGGCTGTGGGTGAAGGACGGCGGCGCGCTGCCGGGCACGCTGCCCGCGTACCTGCACTGGCAGCGGGAGCTAGCGCGCCAGGCCCTGCGGCGCGCCGACGCCGTCGTCTGCCCGTCCGCCTTCCTGGCCAACGAGCTGGTGCGGTGCTACAGGCTGGCGCGGCGCCCATCGGTCATCCCGAATGCCGTCCTGCCGCTGCCGGAGCCGGATGGCCCGATTTGCCGCGAGCCGGACCTCGCCGCCGTCGTGGGCCGCGCCTGGGACGAGGCGAAGAACGTGGCCCTGGTGGCCAAGGCGCGGCACGCCTGCCGCCGGCCATGGCGAGTGGAGGTGGCCGGCGACCTTGCCGAGCCAGGGAGGCTGCCGGCGGTGCCCCCTGGCGCGCCCGGGCTCAGCTACCTCGGCTTTGTGAACAAGCGCGGGCTCTCCCGCTTGTTCCATCGAGCCACCGTCTACGTGGCGTCGTCCAGCTACGAGCCGTTCGGGCTATCGCCGGTGGAGGCGGCGCTGGCCGGCTGCGCCGTGGTGGCCAACGACATCCCTGCCTTCCGCGAGGTCTGGGGCGACGCGGCGGCTTACTTCGCCCGCAACGACGCGGGGGCCCTGGCCGCCCTGCTCGATGACCTGTACGACCAGCCCGCGCGCGTGGCGGCGCTGGCCGCGGCGGCCGGCCGGCGCGCGGCGCAGCGCTACACCATGGACCGGATGGTTGGGGCCTACCGCGCTCTGTACACGCGCCTGCTGGCGCGCAGGGGGCGCTGCCTGCTCCAGCCGGCGGCGGGCGCGCCGCCGGCGATGTCACCGGCCGTGCGACGGCCGGATCTCCTGCCAGCTCACCTGCCTTCGCCGGGCCCATCCCTGGCGGCTACGACGCGCCCCCAGGCGGCCCCGGCGGGGCACGAAGGGGGACTCTAGCGTGCGATTTGCCCTGTTCTATCACTCGGTGCGTTCGGACTGGAACAACGGCAAGGCCCACTTCCTGCGCGGCCTCATCCGCGCCCTCACGCTCCTGGGCCACGACGTGGTGTGCTACGAGCAGGCAGGCGGCTGGTCGGTGTCCAACCTGGTGGCCGAGCACGGGTTGGGGCCGCTGGTGCAGTTCCGGCGGCGCTTCCCGTTCATCCGCGTCCGCCTGTTTGCCCTGGAGCCGCCGGCCCGGCTGGAGCGGCGGCTGCGGCGCGAGCTATCGGGGGTCGACGCCGTCATCATCGATGAGTGGCCGGCGGTGGAGCACCCGGGGCTAGTGGATATCCTGGCCAGGCTTCGCCGGCCCTGTGGCTTCCAACTCTTGCTGCATGACACTCATTACCGCATTCTCACCCAGCCGGTGCGCGTGGCCCGCCTGGAGCTGGACCGCTTTGACGCCATTCTGGCCTATGGCCCGTCCATCGCGGAAGTGTACCGGCACCGCTTCGGGTACGAGCGGGTGTACGTCTTCCACGAGGCGGCCGACGTGGCCCTGTTCCATCCGCTGCCGCCGTGCAGCGGCGCGCCGATGGCCGATGCGGTGTTTATCGGCAACTGGGGCGGGCGGGACCGCGCACACGAGCTGCGGGAGTTCCTGCTGCGGCCGGCGCGGCACTTCCGGGGCGCGCGCCGCTTCGCCATCTATGGCGTGCGCTATCCCCCTCAGGTGGTGGACACCATCCGGCGCTATTACGGCGTCGACCACCACGGCTGGCTGCCCAACTACCTGGTGCCGCATGCCTTCGCCCAGAGCCGGGTGGTGATCCACGTCATCCGGCGCCAGTATGCCCGCGTGCTGCATGGCATCCCCACCATACGCGTGTTCGAGGCGCTGGCCTGCGGCGTGCCCCTGATCAGCACGCGCTGGCACGATACGGATGGCCTCTTCCGCGCGGGGCAGGATTATCTAGTGGTCGATACCCGCGCGCAGATGGAGGAGGCGCTAGAGTGGCTCTGGCGCGACGAGGGGGCCCGCCAGCGCCTGCGCCGCAACGCCCTGGCTCAAGTGCGGGCGCGCCACACGTGCCTGCACCGCGCGGCGCAGCTCCTGGAGATCGTCGCCCGGGGCCGTGGCCTGCCGGCCCTTGCGGAACAGCCGTCCGAGGTAGCTGCCGGCGGCTACGCCCTGGCGCTCGGCCCCGGCCTGGCGCCAGCCATCGTCGCCTCGAACGGCCGCGGGAAGATGCTGCCGGAGCCGGCCCCCGTGGCGCCGGCGGCGCTGGTCCCTGCTCGCGGCGCGGCAGGTAAGACGTAGGGCCGCGACGCGGCGCGGCAGCGCCCGACTGAAGCGATGAGGTGCCGACAGCAGGAGCAGGGCGCTGTTAACGCTCGCCCAGTCGCGCGCGGTGGCAAGCGAGCGAGCCAGCCTGGGTGCGTCATGAGCGGCGCCCTTACTCATGAGCGGCGCCCTCACCCTCGCCCTCTCCCTGTGGGAGAGGGGCTCGTCGCGGGCGGCAAATAATCCAGGCTAGCGCAGCATCGAAGCAATGAGGGAGCGGACGATGAAGATCGCCATCTTTGGCTCGAGCGTCGTGTCGGCCTACTGGAACGGGGCCGCTACGTACTATCGGGGCATGTGCGCCGCCCTGCACGCCCGCGGCCACCGGATCCGCTTCGTCGAGCAGGACATCTATGAGCGCCAGCAGCACCGCGACTTCGCGGAGGATCCGCCCTACTGCGAGGTGCGCGTCGTCTCCGGCTGGGAGGCGCTCGAGCGGGAGCTGCGGGCGGCGCAGCGCTGGGCCGACCTGATCGTCAAGTGCAACGACACGGGGGCGTTCGACCGCGAGATGGAGGAGTGGCTGGTTGGGCAGACGACGGAGATGGTGGAGAGGCGGGAACGCGGCGACGCGGCGACGCCGGGAGGTCACTCGGCGCGTTCCCGCGTCGCTTCGTCCCCACGTCGGGGCTGGAGGGGTGGGGACGGGCCTCGGGTGGTATTCTGGGACGTGGATGCGCCGGCGACGCTGGCGGAGTGCGCCGTCGAGTCCTGCTATCTGCGTCCGCTGATCCCGCGCTTTGCCGCCATTTTCACCTACGGCGGCGGTGAGCCGGTGGTGCAGCGCTATCGGGCGCTGGGCGCCAGGCGCGTGGTGCCGGTATATAACGCCGTGGACCCGCGGGAGTATGCTCCCGTGGCGCCGTTGGAGGAGTATGCCTGCGATCTCCTGTTCATCGGCAGCCGCCTGCCGGACCGCGAGGTGCGCTTCCACCAGTTTTTCCTGGCGGCGGCACAGGATGCGCCGGATTGTCGCTTCCTGCTGGGCGGTCCCGGGTGGCAGGATCTGGCGCTGCCGCCCAACGTGCGCTATCTCGGCTACTGCCCCATTCCCCTGCACCCCGTGCTGAACTGCAGCGCGCGCCTGGTGTTGAACCTGAACCGCGAGTCGATGGCCGCCGTCGGCCACTCGCCGCCCACGCGCATCTTCGAGGCGGCCGCCTGCGGCGCCTGCCTGGTCACGGACGCCTGGGAGGGGATCGAGACGTTCTTCACGCCGGGGGAGGAGATCCTGGTGGCGCACGGCCCGGAGGACATCGTCCGCTACCTGCGCACGGTGACGCCGGAGGAGGCGCGGGCGATCGGGGAGCGGGCGCGCCGGCGGACATTGCGCCAGCACACCTACGACTCGCGGGCAGCGGTCTTCGAGGCTGCCGCGCGGGAGGTGGCGGACGGGGAGGGAGGATAGCCCTCACCCCCTTCGGCCGGGGCCCCGCCGGGGGACGACCTCACCCCCTTCGGCCGGGGCCCCGCCGCACCCCTGCCCCACTCTGCCTTCCCGTGCAGCTGGGCCCCACCGCCCCCGCTCCGACACGGAGAGGGAGAACGCTGGCCACGGCCGCGCGGCGTGGCCCCGCCGCCCACGCTCCGACGCGGAGACGCGGGGAGAGGGGTAGGGCTCACCGGCGCTCCAGTTCCTCTCCCTGTGGGAGAGGGTGAGGGCTCCGCGCTCACTGCCCCGGCCGACGGCGACGCCGTCGGCGCCGGCGCCCGCAGCGGGACGGCGAGGAGCCGATCCGTCAGCGAGGGAATTTGCCAGCGGCCCTACTCAGGCGCGGGGGCCTGCCGGAAGGCGATCCACTCTGGCGAAACGTCATCGCCTACCTTCCAGGCCAGACCCAGCATGCCGGCAGGCGCACGCACCTGGCCATCGGCCTCAGCCTGGCCATGACGGCGCCTAGCGCGTTCGCTCCGGCGCGCTACACGGTGCTGGCGCGGCGGTGCGCCCGGGCAACGTCGTCATCATCCACGACGAGTGAGACCTCCACCACGGCCACGCGCTCGCCCTTCCACCACACCAGATCAGCCAGGAGCGGGTCGTCCTCGGGAGCGAGCACCTCGCCGAGGCTGGGCGCCAGCAGCGCGGCCAACCGGCGTTGCACCGACTCAAGTCCGGTCGATGCGTACTGTCAGATCCACTCTGCGGCCCCCTCTCTCAGTATGCGCAGTAGGCCAATGCCCCAAGCGGGTTCAGGGCATGAGCCCCGGCGGGGCCCAACGCCAGCCGGCATGGGGCTAGAGCGCCCAACCACCGGATGCATCTGCCCCGCCTTCCCTGTCAGAGGCCTTGTCGCACCGTCCTGCCAGGTATCCGCTGGCATGCTCGCGCCGCCCTGTCCATCGATGCCCGGCCGTCCTGTCCCGCACGAACGCACCAGCGCCTGCCTAAGCGGCGGGACGGGAACGTGGCGGCGGAACACGTTGCTTGCAGCTGGTGCCAGCTACTGCCGCCTCGTGGCGCTCGACGCGGAGACCGTTAGCTGCACACTGGAGGTATCCGCAGGCGCTCCGATCACGCGCCGGTCGATCAGCGTGGAGAAGACGAGAGACGTGGTCGTGGACCCCAGGCGGGCCAGATGGCCAACGATCTGCTCCAGGTCACGCATGGAACACGCCGCCACCTTGACCACGAAGCAGTCCTCGCCGGTCACATGGTGGCACTCCAGGATCTGCGGCCGATCGCGGATCGCCTTCTCGAACGGACGGTGGTCGCCGCTGCGGCACCGCACGCGCACAAAGGCCAGGATGGGCCGCCCGAGCCGTTCGAGATTGAGCTCGGCGCGGTAGCCCTGGATCACCCCTCTCGCCTCGAGATTGCGCACCCGATCCGCCACCGCGGGGGCGCTTAAGGCCACGCGCCGCCCCAGCTCGGCAAAGCTGAGCCGCGCGTTCTGCTGCAGCTCCGCCAGTATGCGCCAATCGACGTCGTCAAGCTGCGAATCAATGGCCATGGGAGCAGAATACACCCGAAACAAAGGCGCAGCAAGCCCAGTGCCTTCGACATACCCTTCCGCGTTCAGCGCCGCCGGCGTATGGTGATGGTGAACATGACGTGGTGCATCCGGCATGCCCGTGCCCCGCTGCGCCAGATCGGCTCAGGCGCCACGCATCCGGCGGATGCGCCACGAAGGAGCACCTTCAGTGGAAGCGCTGCTGGCCATGGCTGTCTTGGTCGCGCCGCTGGCGCTGCTCGGGTTGCTCGCCCACCTGTTCGGCTACGACAGCCGCGATGGGGTGGACAGTGACGAGTACCAGCGCCGGCAGGACTGGTGGTGGGGGCGCCGGGCGCACGGCTGATCCGGCTTCGTCAGATGTGGCGCCCTCACCTGGCCCTCGCCCAGAGGGAGAGGGGTAGCGCGCACCTGGAACGAGGCGGGTGGCAGCACCGTGGCCCTCGCCCAGAGGGAGAGGGGACTGGTCGGTTGGCGGGAGGCGCCGCTCAGGCCGGTTCGCAGATGTAGACCTCGTGGCAGGGATGGTCTACAATCTTCAGGCCGACGCTGCGCAGCAGGGCGCGGCTGCACGACGGGTTCGGGATCCACCAGTTCGTCCGGTCGCCGGCGTAGGCGTGCTCAATGAAGTACAGGCGCGGAAAGCGCTCGTCAAAGAAGAGGTCCCGCTCGCTCAGCGGATAGTCCTCGGCAAACTCGGCGGCCTCCCAGGCGCCCCGCTCCATCGTCTGGAAGACGAGCCGACGCCGAACCAGCGCGGCCACCTTCTCCAGGGCGTAGAAGGGATGGCGCAGGTGGTAGAAGACGCCCATGAAGAGCACCAGGTCGAACGTCTCGCCCAGGCGGTCGACGTCGTAGACCTCCAGCCGGCGGAACTCGACGTCCAGGCCCAGGCGCTCGCGCGCGAACTCGGCCTGGCGCAGGTAGTGCGGATCGTGGTCGATGCCCAGCACCCGCGCGGCCCCGCGGCGCTTCATCTCAAAGGAGTAGAACCCGGCGTTGCAGCCGATGTCAAGCACCGTCTGGCCAGACAAGTCCCGGGGGATGGCGTGCTGGAAGTAGCGCCAGAAGCCGGCCGGAAAGTCGCCCAGCGGGTGGTCCGGCGCCGTCTGCACCTCCACCGTGCGCCCGTTGAGGGTGACCGGCAGACGCAGGTTGTGGAACCAGGGGCCAAGGCATTGGATCGCCTCTTGCAACGCGTGCGCGGCCGTGCCCGGCTCCAGCGCCGCGGCCGGTGCGTCGGTGGCGCGCCGGCGGCCGTGATCGCGGGGCGGCGGTCCGCCCACCGGCCCCAGCGACCGGGCCGGACCGACGGTGCCGGCTGCACCGGCCTCCCTGGCTTTTGCTTCCCTGATCGTCATTGGTTCCTGCTACCGGCAACTAGCCTGGATGCTTCACAAGCGGTGCCCTCACCCCAACCCTCTCCCTGTGGGAGAGGGAGGCCCAGCGTCTTACCCCATAGCCCTTGACATTCCCCAACCCTCTCCCACAGGGAGAGGAAACAGCCCTCACCCTGACCCTTTCCCACAGGGAGACGGGACCCAGGAGACCGGCAACCACTACTCGCTACTCACTACTCGCTACTCGCTACTCGCGCCTGGCCGCCAGGCCGTGGGCGGCGAGCTCGCGCCGCGCCTGCTCGAAGCGATCCTCCACCTTGCCGGTCTGCTCACGCACCCAGGCCACCAGCTCAGCCGCCCCTTGCTCGAAGGTGACCTGAGGCTGGTAGCCGAGCAGCCGGCGGGCGCGGGTGATGTCGGGGTAGCAGTGGCGGGTATCGCCCGGCCGGAACTCCCCCAGGATGTGCGGCGCCAGCCCCTGCCGGTCGGCGCCCATCTGCCGCAGCAGCGTCCAGGCTACATCCAGAATGCTGATCGGCCGCCCCGTGCCGATGTTGATGGGCTGGTAGTCCGCTTCGGCCCGTTCCAGCGCCAAGGCGTTGGCCCGCGCCACGTCGCTGGCGTGCACGAAGTCGCGGAGCTGCTGGCCATCCTCATAGATGGGCGGGGGGTTGCCGGCGAGGATCCGCGAGCAGAAGATGGCGCCGACACCGGTATAGGGATTAGACAGCGCCTGGCGCTGGCCGTAGACCTGCCAGTAACGCAGCGCCACAGCGGGGATGCCATAGGCCTGCCCCACGGCCAGGAACATCTCCTCGTGGTCCCGCTTGCCGATGGCGTAGATGGAGAGGGGCTGCAGGGGCTTCTCTTCCGTGGTCGGCCGTGGCTCAACCGCGCGGCCGCAGCCTTCCACGGGGCAATACACCTGCCAGTCGCCACGGCGCAACTGCGCCAGGGGGCGCAGGCGGGGATAGACCGTGTTGTGGACGGGGCAGTGGTAGGCACCTTCGCCGTAGATGGACATGCTACTCGCCACCACCATCTTGCGCAAGCGGTCACGCACCGATGGCGTGTTGACCACGGCGTCCAGCACGGTGGCGCCTCCCAGGCTGTTGATCTCGGTGTAACGGCGGATCTCGTACATGCTCTGGGGCACGCCGACCAGCGCGGCCTGGTGATTAAGGTAGTCCACCCCGTCCAGCGCCCGCACCACCGCGTCACGGTCGCGCACATCCCCGACGATGAACTCTACATCCCCGGCGACGGGCGCGAGATACTCCGGTAGGCCGCCGGTCTGGCGCAAGCTCCCATGGACCTGGGGCTCGAGCGCATCGAACACCCGCACGGCGTAACCGCGCCGTAACAGCTCTTCGACGATGTACGAGCCGATGAACCCTGCCCCTCCTGTGACGAGAACCTTGCCCCTGCTGCTACTCATGCTCGACTGTCTCCCCTCCCCCGAGGCCAGCAACGGCCACCCGCAAGTTTCATGCCAGGTTCGGCAAGCCTGTACCCGTGAGGGTCACGTCATATGGCCGTCGCTCGCACCGGCACTGGTCGCTGAGGCGGTCCGGGTCTACGCGGCCAGGCCCGCTCAGGCGGGCTCGACGGGTGGAGCCGGCTTGTGCCGGCCTGGCGTGCATCTTGTGGGTCACTTCCGCTGGACCTGGCCGTTGGCTCCCCTGCGGAGATGGTAAGACCGATGGCAGCTGACCCCGAGCCGTGCGGCTTCGTCCCGCGGCGGCGGTGCGGGCGTGCCGGCCTTGCGATTGTCTCCGGCGGCGGATGCTGCCCGATGGTGGCCTGGTTCTTGCTGGCATAGGGGGCGTTGATCTGCGTGCTGCCGGCCGGCACGCCGGCAAGCCGCCACTAATGATACGCATGCCGGCGATGACGGCGGGCACGACCACCAGGACGATGCAGGCGATGCTGCTCGCCGCGCCCGGCCAGTTTCGCCCTGGCGAGCGGCCGGTGCCTCAGCCTGGGGCGCCTGAGCTGCTGATCCGCACCACGGCCTGCGGGCTGTGCGCCAGTGAGCTGGACGTCTTTCTCGGCCGGAACCCCTGGCAGCAGTACCCGGCTCTCCTGGGACACGAAGGGGTCGGACGCGTGGTGGCGGTCGGAGCGGGGGTGACCGGGTGGCGAGAGGGCGACCTGGTGGCCGCGGCCCTGGCCGGGGGCTGCTACGCCGAGTTTTTCACCATCGACGCGGCCCTGGCGCTGCCGGTGCCGGCCGGTCTGGCCCCCCATCTGGCGCTGGCGGAGCCGCTCTCCTGCGCCGTCAACGCGCTGGCGGAGATCCAGGCGCGCCCGCAGGACCGCATTGTGCTGCTAGGGGCGGGGTTCATGGGCCTGGCGCTATTACAGCTCCTGCGCGCCACGGCGCCCCAGTGGCTGCTCGTCGCCGCGCGGCGCGCGGAGGTGCGCCGCCTCGCGGAAGCGCTAGGCGCCACGGAGACCTGCCGCCCGGAGATGGTCCAGGAGCGGGTCTGGGCGCTGACGAGCGGCGAGGGGGCTGACGTGGTGATCGAGGCCACGGGCGCGGAGCCGATGCTAGCTATCGCCGCGTCGCTGCTCCGGCCTGAGGGGACGCTGGCGATCGTCGGCTATCACCAGGGCGACGGCCGGCGGGTGCCGGTCCACGAATGGAACTGGAAGGCGCTGCGGATCGCCAACTGCCACGTCCGTTCCAGGGCGCGGATCGTCGACGGGGCACGGCGCGGCCTGGCGCTGGCCGCCTCCGGCGCCTTGGACGTGACCTGCCTGGTCACGCACCAGTTTCCGCTCTCGGCGATCCAGGAGGCCTTCCAGACGGCAGCCGAGCGGCCGCCGGGCTTCGTCAAGGCCGTGATCGTGCCGGGATGACCTTCGCTAGTCCCTACTTCGTACGCGCTGCTCGGAGGCGAGATGCGCTTCGTCTTCTTTGGGCTTTCCATCGCCAGCGCCTGGGGCAGCGGGCACGCCACCACCTACCGTGGCCTGATCCGCGAGCTGCACCGGCGCGGGCACCACAGCACGTTCTACGAGCGCCGGACCGAGTGGTACGACAATAACTGCGACCTGCCCCAGGCCGACTACTGCGACATCCGGCGCTATCGCTCGTGGCCCCCGCCAGATGCGGGCGAGGCCGTGGCGGCGGCGGACGTGGTGGTCCTGGGGAGCTTTGCCGGGGCCGGGTACGGCGACGGCGTGGCCATCGCCGAGTGGCTGCCGCGGAGCACGAAGGCCCTGCTGGTGTACTACGACATCGACACGCCCAGGACGCTGGCCGCCTTCCGCGAGAACGGGCGCACCCATTACCTGCTGCGGTCGCAGCTGGCGTACTTTGACCTGGTGCTCTCCTTTGCCGGCGGGCCGGTGCTGGATGAGCTGCGGCGCTGGGGGGCGCGGCGGGTGGAGCCGTTCTACTGCGCGATCGACCCCGAGCTGCACCGGCCGGCCGCGCCAGTGGCGGAGTATCGCTGCGACCTCGGCTACATGGGGACGTACGACGCCACGCGCCAGGACGTAGTGGAGGAGCTGTTCCTGGCCCCGGCGCGCCTTTGCCCGCAGCGGCGCTTCGTTCTGGCTGGTGCGGAGTATCCGGCGGAGGTGCTGAGCCGGCTGCCGCCAAACGTCGCCCGCTACGTCCACGTCAACCCCCAAGAGCACGCCGCCTTTCACGCCAGCTGCGCGTGGGAGGTGAAGGCGACGCGCGGGCCGATGCGCCGCCTGGGCTGGGCGCCGTCGGTGACGCTGTTTGAGGCGGCCGCCTGCGGCGTCCCGCTGATCTCCGATCGCTGGCCGGGCTTCGAGCAGTTCTTCTCGCCGGGTGAGGAGGCTTTGCTGGCCGACACGCGTGACGACGTGCTGGCGGCGATGGAAGCGGGCGAGGCCGAGCGCCAGCGCATCGGCGAGGCGGGGCGCCGGCGCGTGCTGGCCAGCCACACCTACGTGCAGCGCGTGGACCAGCTGGAGGCGCTCCTTGCTGGCCTGGGCGCCGGCGCGGGGTCGGCGCGCCAGCGCGGGACCTCACCGGCACGGGCAGCGGGCGACGGGAGCGGCCGGCCGGAGGGCGGCGCAACGGTGCAGGGGCGTGGCGCGCCGCTCACGGTGTCGCCGCGTTCCCGCGTCGGCGCGTCCGGTTAGGGGGCGGCGAGGATGGCGCTCCGTGCGATCGTGCTCTGGAACGAGCCGAACAACCTCTCGCACTGGGACTTTACGGCCGACCCGGAGTGGGCCATCTTCGCCCAGATGTGCCGGCAGGCGGCGGCCGCCATTCGGTCCGAGGCGGCCCACCTGCCGGTGGCGCTGGGCGGCATCGCCCCGCTGGACCCGGACTTCGTCGATCTGGTGATGAACCGCCACGGCCTGGAGCGCGCCGTAGACGCCGCCGGGATCCACGGCTACCCCTTCGACTGGCACCTGTGGGAGATCGACGAATGGCCCCAGATCATGGGGGCGCTACGGGCAAAGACCAGCCGGCCCTTCTGGGCCACCCAGGTGGGGATCAGCAGCTTCGGGGCGGAAGAGGTGCAGGTGATTGGCCTGCGTAAGACGCTGGCGATCCTGCCGCCGCTGGTGGACCGCATCTTCTGGTACTCGCTGTTCGACCTGCCGTTCCATAGCACGACCACGTCGCGCCACAAAGAGACGGAGGGGAGCGCCTACTACCGCCAGTTCTACTTCGGGCTGCTGACCGAGACCGGCCGGCCCAAGCTGGCCGTGGCGCACTTTCCCCCGGAGTTCGGCATCTGCGAGTGGTTCCGGCTCAACGACCGCGCGAAGGTTGACGCGACCGTGTCCTGGCTCAAGCGCCTGGGGGTGCGGGCGATCCATACCGGCCTGAGCTGGGCCGATTCTCATGTCCCCGGCGCCGACGACTTCTACGACTACCTGATGCGCGCCTTCGATCCCTTCGAGGTGACGGCCACGCTGTGCTTCACCCCGCCCAGCCGCGGCCGCCGCCCGCACCACACCAGCCCGCCGGTGGACACCGCCGAGTTCGCCGCCTTCTGCCGACAGGTCGTCAGACGGTATGCGTAGCCGGCTTCGGCCGGGCGGACGGTCCTGGCCTGCGCCTCTTCGCCGATCAGGTGCGCCACGCCCAGCGCGGCCAGAAGGGGCGGATGGAAGCGCTCGACGCTCCATCGTCAGGCCGGGCCGCGTCGTGATGGTCGATCGTGACGCGGCTCATGGCGAGGCTGCTACGGCCGCGATAGGCGCCCGCGCCAACCAGGGAGCAGCATGATCGTCTATCGTGACGCCTATCGTGACGAGCGCGCCACAGACCGCCTGGACCGGCTGCTGGCGATGGCGCGGCGACTGGACGTGGCGGACGTGACAGAGCTGCTGGTGCAGATCGGTGAGCTCGAGCAGGGCCTGCTGGACGCCCTCCATCCGCACCGGGACGGCTGGGGGCCCCTGGACGAGCAGCTTCGCCACGCCAGCCTCAGCGCGGGGGAGGCGTTCGTCGCCGCGCTGGCCGGCCGCTCGCCCCAGCCCGCTGTACGGGCGGCGGAGCGCGCGCTGGCGGCGCTGCGGCGCCGGCCCCTGCCGGCCACGGTCCGCATCCGCCCGCCGGAGGGCTACGTGCACTACGCGCTGAACCCGGCCGGCTACGCGCAGGCGGCTGGCCGCTACCGGCGCGACGTGGGCGAGGCGCAGGCGGCGCGGGCGCTGGTGGTGGGCATCCGCAGCATCGGCACCAGCCTCGCCGCCGTCGTGGCGGCGGCTACCGGCGCCGGCTGGACGATCACCGTCCGGCCGCGGGGGCGGACGGGGGACCGCCACGTGGCCGCCGGCGAGGCGCTGGTGGCCCGCGCGCGCCAGGCGCTGGCCTGCGGCGGCGACGTGCTGGTGGTCGACGAGGGCCCGGGCGCCACAGGCGAGACCCTGGCCAGCGTCGTGGCCTGGCTGCGCCGCCTGGGCGTGGGGGACGAGCGGATCGTGCTCTTCCCCAGCCGCACCTGGGGCATGCCCCTCGCGCCGCCGGAGCGCCAGGTGTGGTTCGCTCGGGCCCGCAAGTACGAGCTGCCGAGGGACGAGCAGCGGGCGGCGCGGGCCGGCGCGCAGGTCGGCGTCTTCGACCTCCAGGACTTATCGGAAGGACGGTGGCGGTCGGTCGTCCCGGGCGCGGCCGGCGAGCCGGCCTGCACGGGGCACGAGCGGCGCAAGTATCTCGGTCGGGACGGGCGAGGCGTCCGCTATGTCCTGCGCTACGCCGGCCTGGGTAGCTGGGGTGAGGCGGCCAGGCAGCGGGCAATGGCCCTGGCAGAGGCCGGTATCGGTCCTCAGGTGGCCGGCGCTACGGATGGCTTTCTGGCCCTGGAATGGGTGGAGGGGCGCGTCGCGTCCCCCTGCGCGCCGGGCGCGCAGGACGGGGACGTGCCGGCCGCGCTACGCCGCTATCTCGCCACACGCGCGGGGCTCTTCCGCACCGGCCTGGCCGTGCCGACGGGGCCGATTATGGAGATGCTGGCGGAGAACGCGGGCGAGGTCCTGGGGGCAGGCGCCCCTGGGCTGGCGGCGGCGCTCCGCCGGCTGGAGCGCCTGCCCGCCCGTGAGGCCGTGATCGCCGACGCGCGCCTGCAGGCGCGGGAATGGATCCGTACGGAAGGGATGCCGGCGGCCTCAGCCATGGCCAAGGTGGATGCCAACGACCATGGAGACGGCCTGCGCCTGCCCGGCCCCACCGACGCCGCCTGGGACATTGCGGGGGCGGCGGTGGAGTTTGGCCTGCCGGACGAGGCAATCGATGGTCTGGTCGCCAGCTGCGCCGCCACGCTGGGGGAGAGCCAGCGGGCCCTGGCGGAGGCGGTGGAGGCCTACCGCCCAGCGTACGCGGCGCTGGGGCTGGGCGAGTCGCTGCTCGGCGCCTGGGAGGCCACCTCAGGCGAAGACAGGCGGCGCCTGGAGGCGGAGGCGGCCCGCTACCGCCGCTGCTTGGCGGATGCGCTCCAGCGCGTCGGCGCTCGTGAATAGCGAGTAGCGAGTGCCGAGTAGCGAGGGGAGCGCTCAGGCGGCCGCGGGCAGGGTGGCGAGGGGGACCGGCCGCCGGATCTCGATCTGGCCGTCTCGGACGCGAACGGTGTAGGCGGGCTCGGAAACCGTGGCCGGACCCTCGACGACCGTCCCGTCCAGGATGCGGAAGCGGGAGCCATGGCAGGGGCAGACCACCTCGGTCCCCTCCAGCCGGCCCTCGCTGAGCGAGCAGCCCATGTGGGTGCAGGTGTCGCCGATGGCGTAGATCTGCCCCTCGCGCCGTACCAGGAGCACCGGCGTTGCCCCGGCCTGGACACGGCGCAGCTCCCCTTCGGCCAGCCGCCCATCGTCTAGCACGGCGATCCAGTCTTCCGGCGCCGCCTCAAAGGCGCCCCGACTGACGCCGACGCCGTAGCGGTAGGTCAGCTCGCCCCCGAGCCAGGTGCTGAACAGGAGCAGGCCGAAACCCAGGTTGGAAAGGGCCTTCCCTGCGCCCCGCCAGCCCCGCGCCCGCGCGAGCAGCGACGCGCCGTAGATCCCGGCAATCGCCACGTTGGCGAGCCCGTGGACCAGCCCCACGCGGCGGGCGCGTCCGGTGGTGAACGACCAGTCGGCGAGCCCGAAGATGGCCGAGGTAAGGGCGCCGGCCAGGCCCACCGCGTGCGCCGCATCTGAAACGCGGCGCAGGTCAGGCCTGGCGCCGAGCGTCTCCAGCAGGTCAAGGACAAATCCGGTGGCCCACGCGCCGACCGGCCAGTCGGTGACCGCCGCGTGGACCGGGTGGCCGAGCCAGGTGCCGTTCAGCACCGTCCGCAGCGCAGGAGCGCGCTGCAACAGGGCGTAGATGGGTCGCTGGAGCGGCTCACCCAGCCGGTCCAGCCAGGGCTGTTCCTCGATGGTTCGTACCAGCCGCTCTTCCGCCGTTGTGACGTATTCCACTGCTGCCATGCCCCTATTCCCGGCAGGATGCGTGCCGGCGCAGGGCGGCCTCTTGGGGCAGCCCTCACCCCCTTCGGTCGGGGCCGCGCCGCACCCCTGCCCCACCCGGCCCCGCCGTGCGGCTTGGTCCCGCCGCCCCTCTCCCGTGTGCGGGAGAGGGAGAAGAGATCACCCGCCTTCGGTCGGGGCCGTGTTGCACCCCTGCTCCACTCCACCCCACCGCCCGCCTCGACGCGGGGACGCGGAGACACGAAGACACGGAGAGGGGGGAACAAGGGCCATGATCTGACGTGATCCGGATCTGTGTCGATCCGTGGCGCATGGCCCTGGGGCTTGCGGGGATCGTGGAAGCGGCACGGCGCGTGCGGGCAGCGCGGGAGGGAGGATGCCATGCCTGAACCAGCGCCCGGCGGGGCGGCATTGACGATCTTGAGCGGCACGGTCAACCGGCCCCTGGCGGAGGCGATTGCGCGGGAGCTCGGCGTGCCGGTGGGCGAGTGCGCCGTGGAGCGCTTCCCCGACGGGGAGGTCTCGGTTCGGCTCGGCGAGCAGGTCCGCCACCGTGAGGTGTTCATTGTCCAGCCCACGGCGCCACCGGTGAACGATCACCTGGTGGAGCTCCTGGCGATCGCGACCGCCTGCCGCCGGCGGCCGTCGTCGTGTCCCCCGACGCAGGGCGGGTACGGATGGCCACCGAGTACGCGCACCGCTTCGGGACAACGGTGGTCGTGCTCCACAAGCAGCGGGAGAGCGGCACGGAGACGGAGGTAACGCACGTCGTGGGAGACGTGCGCGACCGACCGTGCCTGGTGATCGACGACATGATCTCCACCGCGGGGACGATGGCCGAAAGCGTCGAGGCGCTCCTGGGCGCCGGGGCCCGTCCTGAGATGGTGATCGCGGCCACGCACGGACTGCTGCTGGCGGAGGCCCGCGAGAAGCTGGCCCACGCGGCCATCCGCGAGGTCTTCGTCACCGATACCGTCGCCTGTCCGGCGGAGGAGT
Organism: Chloroflexota bacterium; assembly: GCA_034437795.1. Lineage (GTDB taxonomy): Bacteria > Chloroflexota > UBA11872 > UBA12225 > UBA12225 > DAOTTI01. Next base: position 34,692 of record DAOTTI010000193.1, read on the forward strand.
GGCCTCAGGTGCGGGTCGTGTCCGTGGCCCCCGTAATCGCGGCGGCGATCCGGCGCTCCATCGCCTGATGGCCTGTTGGCCAGGCTTCTGGCGCCTGCGCGCCCGGGGAGCCGGCGGCCCCGCGCGAGGCAGGGCGCCCGCCATCATGGCGACAGGCCGGCACCCGCCGCCCGCCTCGAACCCTGGACCTTGAACGTTCAACTTTGAACCAGCTTCCGCCGGGCACGGGTCTTGCCTGATCTGAAGATAGGGCCCCCGGCGCGGGGGGACAACGAGAGAGCCAAAGGAGGAACCAGCGATGGCACGTGCAGCGACGAGAGAGCGCCAAGCGCCAGCGCCCGAGGTAGAGGTGCTGGAGCGTGGCAACATCTACTTCTTCTACGTGCCGCGGGTGCAGGAGGAGGCGCCGCAGGGCATCGAAGAGATCCAGCGCTTCTACATGGTGCTCAGCCCGCAGGGAGCGCAGCGCCACCGCCTGATCGTGGTGGGGCGCAAGAAGCTCCCTGAGATCAAGGATGGTGGGGAGCGGACGTGGGCCTTCGTAGATAAGGTTGCGACCAGGCCGGAGGAGGTGGAGCAGGAGCTTGAGCGGGTGGCCTATCCGACCAAGACGCGGGGCGCGCGCGAGCGGCCGCCGGCGCGGCCGGCGGGCGAGGGGGTGTACGCGCTGGTCTGGCACGGCGACCACACGCATCTGGCCTTCTCCCTGGAGCTGCCCTGGAAGCCGGGCCAGGTGCAGCGTGAGCTTGACATCCCGGAGGAAGGCAGCTACATCATCAGCGTGAAGAACCCTGAGCAGCCGTCGCCGCCCTGGGCGGGGCTGCAGCCGGAGCGCAAGGCCGAGCTCCCCAAGCACCTGCAAGAGCGCTTCCGCGGGCGGCGCTTCATCGACCCCAACCCACCCGATTTCCTGAACTACGAGGGGGCGGAGCTGCTGCTGATCGGTGCGGCGGCGGACGTCAAAGCCGAGCTGGGCATTGACCTGGACCCGCAGCGAGAGACCGAGCGCACGGCGGAGATCTTCCGCCAGCTCAAGCTGGAGCGAGACGAGCACCCGGTCGAGCCGCTTTTCACGGGGGAATGGCGGTAACGCTCGAGAGCGACGACCCGACCGCTGTTCGAGCGGTGAAACACGTCTGAGCGCACCAGCCCCGCCTGCATCTCTCAGGCGGAGCTGGTGCGCTGGCGAAGGTGTGAAGGAGGGCGCGAAGTCGGCCCCGAGCGCCGATCCTAGCTGGCAGACGCGGTACGTAGCTCTGAGCGGGCCGCTCGCCTAGCCCAGGTTATTTGTCGCCAGCGATAGGAATCCCGTCTCCCAAAGGGAGAGGGGTAGGGTGAGCGCTCCGCTCATCAAGAAGCTCGCCTACGAGAGGGCGTTCGCCTGCTGTGGGCTCGAGCGACCCCGGAGCATCGTCTTGCGCAGTTGGCGCCTCCTACAAGTGTGGAGATCGGGGGCGTAGCCAGGACAACGGCGCCGCCGGATCAGACTCGGCGGGGGCACCAGCTTGGTGCCCAGGTTGTGTGCAGGCGATGGAGGGAGGCGCTACCGGAACTTGCCTTCCTTGCACAGGCGCTCAATGCAATCCCGCAGCATGTGCACGTGCCGCTCGTCATCGGTGCGGATCTGCTCGACCAGCCGGCGGTTCTCGTCGTCGGCACGGAAGTCCTGCAGGTACTTCTCATAGGCGGCCAGCGCCTGCAGCTTGTGCTCGAAGATCGAGATGATGTCGTAGGTCGGGTTCGAGACTGCGCCCCGCGGCTGCTGCTCGGGACGGAGCGGGATGACCTCTGCTGCTGCTGCCATGACGTACCTCCTTGCGTCGGTCACTTGCTGCTCACCTGATCGGGCCCACCCGGTCAGGCCCGCAGCAGGTGCGGGCCTGATCGGGTGGGCCCGATCAGGACGGCGTGCACGTTCCATGCTTGCAAGCCGCGGGCCATCAGCGGCTGCCGTCCGCCTGCACCGCGTCGTTGGCCGCAATGAACCGCGTCTCGGGGTCGAGATCCCTGGGGAGGTCCCGCAGGCGCATGGGCCGCCCTTTCCGGTACTCAATCTCGCGGTTGCCTCGCTGCTCGATGAGGTCTCGAGCCGTCATTGGCAAGTCGCAGCCCCGAAGGGCCTGCGCCACTGCTGCCATACCGTATGCCATCGCTCACCTCCAACCGATCCATCGGCGGACTGTGCCAGCCACGCTGGCTGGCCTTCGCCACAGGTGGGTGGTTGCCATATGCGCTACACAAGGCATGCCAGATCAGAACGATGACGGGCAGCGAGCCTGGCCCAGAGTATTCGCGGACGGAGCCGTTACCCTGGCTCGCTCCCGGTGAGAGTTGATGGCCGACGATGGATCGCCCGGGCTCGAGGCGTGGGGGCGCGGCACACGCCTTGCGCCGAGCGGATCCGGAGCGGCGCTCGCGGAAGGTCGCGAGCGCAAGTGAGGAGGTGGGCACGGAAATGTGCGACGTGTGACGACGTGGGCACGGACGTGTCCATCCAGGAACGCAATGTATCCGTCCAGGAATGCAGCAGAGGCCCGTTGCTATGGCGACCGCAGAACACCTGCGCCGAGAATTGCTGGTGCTCGAGGCGCTCGAGCATCTGCTGAAGACGGCGATTACCCTGCTCAGCCGCGAACGACAGGATCGCCAAGCGCAGGAGTGGAACGAGCAGGGAGCGATTTCCGGCCTTGAGGCCGAGATCGCCAGCCTGGAGGGCCTTCGCCATCGGATCGCAGGCGAGCGCGACCAGGTGGAGCAGGAGCTACACGCCCCACCGGGGCGGACGGAAGGCTGACTGGGGCATCCGGCAACTCCAGGCCACTGTGGCCAATCGCGGACAGGGTGGGTGGACGCGGCACGCAAGTTGCTCGCACGCTTGCCCGACGGACATGCTCGAGCCGCGGCGCGCCACCGTCGCCATTGCCCGCACCACGGAAAAGCATCGCTCTCAGGAGCGCGTGCTCGGGCTGGTGCGGGAGGCCATCGATCTGCTGGGCGGCATGTCGCAGTTCGTCAACCCCGGCGACACGGTGCTGATCAAGCCCAACCAGACCGTCTTCTACTCAGCGGAGGAAGGCTGCACGACTGATCCGCTGGTGGTGGGGGCGCTGATCCGGCTGGCCAGGGAGGCTGGCGCCCGCACGGTGCAGGTGGGGGAGTGCAGCGGCGGGTTCTTCCCTTCACTGCAGTGCATGCGGATCACCGGCATGGCCGCCGTCGCCGAGCGCGAGGGGGCCGAGCTAATCGACCTGGGCAGCGACGACGTGCCGAACCGCACCGTCCGCGTGCCGCAGGGGCGCGTGCTGACGGAGGTGCCCCTCCCTGCGCCGCTCCTGGACGCGGACGTCGTGATCAACGTCCCCAAGGCCAAGAACCATCACATCGAGCCGATCACCGGGGCGATCAAGAACTGGGTCGGCGCGGTCAACCGCACCTGGCGCCAGTACCACCACGGCGACGCCGACATGATCCCGCGCTTCGTCGACATTCTGTCGGTCGCGCCGCCGACGCTGTGCGTGGTGGACGCGCTCATTTGCGGCGAGGGGGATGGCCCCATTGCCGATCTCCCCCGCTGGTGCGGCTGCATCCTGGCCTCCACCGACCCCGTGGCGACCGACGTCAGCATTGCGCGCCTGCTGGGGCACGATTGGCGCCAGCTCCGCTTCGCCGAGGAGGCGGAGCGGCGCGGCCTGGGGGTCCGCGAGCCGATCGAGTACGTCGGCGTGCCGATCGAGACGGTGGCCTTTCAGGCCTGGAAGGGCCACGCGGGGTACGATTACCTGCCGGTCAACTTCCTCGTCGGGGCTGGGGTGACCCTGGAAGGGACCATCGGGCACGTGAAGAGCGTGCTGGACAGCATGCTCCGCCGCGGCGAGCTGCAGCAGGTGATCTGGCTCAAGGGAACGCCGACGATCATGGTCGGCGAGGTCGATGATCCCCTTTTCGAGGAGCACCTCCAGGAGGGCCCCTACATCGTCTTCGACGACGCCGCTCTGCCCCGTTACAAGCACGACCCGCGCGTGCACTTTGTGCCCGGCCACCCGGTGCTGGATAACGCCATGGAGGAGCTGTTCAAGGGGCTGGGGGTGGAGTACCCGGGACAGGCCGTGCTGAAGTGGCAGCAGTTCCAGCGCTGGGGGATGCACCTGATGGCCTATGCATCCTGGAGACAGAAGGCGATGGCCCTGGCCAGGCCCCTCGGCGCGCTGGGGCTGGCGGTCGCCGGCGGGGCGGCGCTGGGCGCCGCGCTGGGGCGCATGCCCTGGAGACGGCGCCGGCGCCGGCCGCTCCTGGCCGGCAGACGCTAACCGGCGCCGGCCACGTGGCAGGCTCGGAAGCCGTGGCGACCAGGAGTAGTGACCTGCCCTGGGCCGCCATATGGCATGCTTATAGCCGGCAGTGAGTGGCGTGGGGCGACCACGTGGTGTAGCTTCAGCCTGAAGTCAGTGGCGCGGGCCGGCCGCGTGGCCTGGTTCCAGCCAGCTGTGACTTGCGCCGGAACGGGCCGCGAGGGACTATAGAGGCGTGTCCGAAGTCGCATCGGTCCTGATCGACCTCTTTCTCATCTTCCTGGTGGCGAAGGTCGGAGGGGAGATCTTTGAGCGCGTCAAGCAGCCGCCGGTCATCGGTGAGCTGCTAGCGGGCGTCCTGATCGGCCCGCACGCCCTCGGCTGGTTAGGCGTACCGCGGGAAGGGCTCGTCGCCGCCTTTCACGGCGATCCCGCGGCGGCGCAGGAGGCGCTGCGCCTGGTCTACCACGTCGTGGCGGAGATGGGCGTCATTATCCTGCTCTTTTACGTGGGGCTGGAGACGCGCGTCTCGGACCTGGTGCGGGTCGGCCCGCGCGCCTTCCTGGTGGGGGTGCTGGGGATCGTGCTGCCCTTCGGTCTGGGGCTGGGCTTTATGACCCTGCAGCCGACGCAGCAACTCACCGACGCCTTCACCGCTACCGCGCTGGTCGCGACCTCGGTAGGCATCACGGCGCGCGTGATGCGGGACCTGGGGGTGCTGGACACGGCCGAGGCGCGGATCATCCTGGGGGCCGCGGTGATTGACGATATCCTGGCCATGCTGCTCCTGGCCATCGTGATCGCCTTTAGCAGCGGGGCGGGCGTCTCCCCATGGAGCCTGGGGGTGCTCCTGGGGCAAGCCGTGGCCTTTGTGGTCTTCGTGATCCTGGTGGGGCGGCGGCTGGTGGGGCGGTACAGCGTCCACTTCGAGCGCCTGCGGATCGAGAACGCCCCCTTCGCCCTGGCCCTCCTGCTCACCCTGGGTCTGGCGGCGCTCTCGAGCGCCATTGGCCTGGCCGCGATCATCGGGGCGTTCCTGGCGGGGATGGTCCTGGCCGAGGCGCGCGAGCAATACCAGTTCGAGCGCCAGGTGCTGCCGCTGTACCAGTTCCTGGCGCCGTACTTCTTCGTCGTGACCGGCGCCGAGGAGAACCTGCAGGTCTTTGCCAA
>DAOTTI010000194.1:0-29266 GCA_034437795.1 Chloroflexota bacterium
CAGGAAGTAGCCGGTAGCCAGCACGTCCTGAAGCAGCCGCCACTCTTCCAGCGACGTCTCTTCCACGGGGTGCGAGCGGGCCAGGCCGGCATTGGAGACGACGATGTCCACGCCCCCATAGGCGGCGACCGTTTCCGTGAACGCTCGGAGCACGCTCGCCTCGTCGGTTACGTCGGTCGGTACGGCCAGCGCGCGGCCGTCACCGTATTGCCGCTCAAGAGCGGCGGCGACGGCGCCGGCCCCCTCGGCGTTCTTGTCCAGGATCACGACGTGCGCGCCCTCGGCGGCCAGACGTTCGGCAATCGCCCGCCCGATGCCGCTGGCCCCGCCGGTGACGACCGCCACGCGCCGCGCCAGCTCCTTCTCCGGCGGGGCCAGGGTCAGCTTGTAAAGCTCCAGCGGCCAGTACTCCACGTCGTAGCACGATTGCTCGTCCAGCGACGCGTAGGCCTCCACCGCCTCGGCGTCGCGAATGGTCGCCACCGCGTGGTGGTAGATGTCGGCCGAGATCCGCGCGGCCCTGGCGTCGCGCCCCAGGGTCACCATGCCCACCCCAGGAAGCAGAATGACCCTCGGCCGCGGATCGATCTGCGCCGGCACCGGCGCGCCTTCCCCCTTCCCCGCGCAGGCCCGCACGTAGCGCAGGTAGACCTGCACCCAGCTACGCCACGCCGGCTCAAGCGCCTGCTCGATGGCGGCGATGGCGGCGGCCTCAGGATGCCGCTCCCCACCTGTGGCGGGATGGGAAGGCGCACCCGCCACCGCTCCTGCCTCGTCCAGCGCCTCTTGAGCCGTGCGCTCCGCGCCTAAGGCCCGGCCAGCGGTGGTGCCTCCCCCGAACCCTGGCGCGCTATCGTCCCCTTCCCCCGTCGTGCGGTGAAGCGCCGCCGGCACGTAGAGCGCCGTCCGCTTGGTATTGATCAGGTGGTCGGGGGTGGCGGGGCCTATCTGGGAGAGGCGTGCCGCGTCCGGATCGGACGCAAACGAGAGCACGTCCGGCGAGTCATCGAAGCGCAGCACCATCCGGCCCAGCGACGCCGGCAGGCGGTGAGCGTCGCCCGGCGGGAGCACGTCGCCCTCCGGCGTGGTCCGCCCCGCCAGGCCGCGGATCAGGGGCGCCACCGCAACGAAGACGCGCCGCCGTGCGCCGGCATCCAGCGCTGCGCTCCCAGGCCGACGCCCTTCCCCCTCCCGACGCCTGGCGGCGATGAACTGCTCCGCCTTCGTGACCGCCTCGATGGTAGCCTCGTACGCCTGCCGTGCCGTCTCTCCCCAGGTAATCAGCCCGTGCTTCTCCAGGACGACGCACGTGGCCTCTGGGTCCGCCTCGTAGGCCTCCGCCACCTGCTTAGAGAGCGCAAAGCCGGGCCGACGGTAGTCGATCCAGATGGCGCGCGGCCCCAGCGCCTCGCGCACCCACCGCCGCCCGCTGGGCGTGTTGGTCAGCGCCAGGATGGCGTCGGCGTGGGTGTGGATCACCACCCGCGCCGGCAGGAAGGCGTGCAGCAGCGTCTCGATCGACGGCCGCGGCGACGCCGGCTCCACCAGCGTGTGCGCCAGGTAGGCCACCATCGCCTCGTCGGTCATCGCGTCCCGCTCCCGCAGGGGAAGCACGTCCTCCAGGCGCACGCCGGGAAAGTCCTTGCGCTCGATCGTGCGCAGGTCGGAGCCAGAGCCCTTGACGCGCAGGACGTAGACCCGGCGCCCGCGGAAGTCGGTCTCCCACACCTTGGCCGAGGTATTGCCGCCGCCCCAGACTACCAGCGGTTGCTCGGCGCCTACCAGACGCGAGGCATACAGCAGCCCCTCCAGCTCAGGCTGCTGCGCCGCCTCCGCCTCGTTCCATCTGCTCTCCATGGCGAGGTCTCACTCTGCCGGATGCTCCATGACTGCAACGAGACCGTGGCCTGGGATGCGCGGCACGTCCGTATCTGGAAACGCTCGTTGCGGGACGATCCTCGTCCGTCACGACTTTAGCAACTCGTTGGCCCGCGACTTGATGGCGCCAACGACGATCTGGGTGCTGGCTTCGCCCCGCGCGACCTTGCCGAACTCTTCATTCACGATGTCAGCGTACTCTTGCCACTTGGGGATCAGCGGAATGGCCGTGACCTCTCGCTTGTCGTAGGCGTCAATGAACACCCTGGCGTTTTGCACCGGGCTCTGCTTCAGGAAGTAGTCCACCAGCTCTTTCAGGTTTGTGAGCGCAATGCCGGTATCAATCTGCCCCTTCTGGTACACCGGCCCGGCGATGAACTTGATCAGTTCCCAGGCCGTGGCGGCCGGCTGGCCCTTCACGCCCGCGGGGATGGTGGAGGCGTTCGGCTTCACGATCGTCTTGCGCATGCCCTTCGGGCTTTTCGGCAGGGGCGCCACGCCGTACTGCAGCCCGACCGATTGCTGGGCGGTGAGCAGGGGCGCGGCGGCCCAGATCCCGCTCACGAACATGGCCACTCGCCCGCTGATGAACGGGTCGCCGGCGCCGAGGCTTTCTCCAGGTGGAGGGGCGACGCGGTGCCTGTGGATCAGGTCGGCCTGGAACTGCCACGCTTCGAGGGTCTCCCGCATGTCCCCCACGAAGCTTTTCCGGTCATCGGAGAGCGTCTTTCCGCCGTTGGAGGTCACCCAGGCGTGCGGCTCGGGCGTCACCCCCAGGTAGTAGCGCGTCCCGTAGTATCGCTCGGGGCTGGTGCCCTTGGAGAGCTTGGTAGCCGCGTCCAGGTACGCCTCCCACGTCCACCTGCCCTGCTCCTCCAACGTATTCGGCAGCGTGAGACCGGCTTCAGCGAAGCGCTGCTTGTTGTAGAACAGGACCCGCGGGCTCTCCGCGCTGTTGGGTACGGCGTAGTACGTGCCCTTGAAAACGTGGTGGTCTTCCAGGAAGGCGCCGGGCAGGAAGGCGTCCAGCTTGAACTGCCGGTCGCCCCTGATGTAGGGATCAAGGCGCTGGATCAGCTGCTTCTCCACGAACCAGGGCATCCAGTAGGCGTCCACCTGCGTGACCTCGGGCGGGTTGCCGGCGCTGATCATGGCGGTGATCTTCTCGCGGTACACGCCCCATTCCGTGTAGAAGGCCTCGACCTGGATCCCCGGCTGCTGGGTGTGAAAGTCCTTGATGCGCGCCAGCGCGGCGTCTGCCTGCTCCTTGCTCACCGCCCAGAATGACCAGGTGATCTTGCCGCCCGGCGTCACGCCCTCAACGGGCGACCGTTCCCCAGGCGTGGCCCGGGCGCCGCAGGCCGCCGCCAGCAGCGCGGCGCCGCCGGTCGCTCCCCCGAGCACGACCCGACGGCTCACCCCGAACGTACTGCGGTTCATCGATCGCCTCCTCTTGCCTCCTTGCTTTGAACTCTACTGACAAAGCGTGGACAGTCCGTGCCCGAAGGGCGGGGCTTCGTCATCGGCCGCTCCCGATCGACGGCGCCGCCCGTTCGAGATGGCCGGCCGGCGCCGCCGCGCGCCCGTCCGGCGGGAGCCGGTATTCCGGCAGCGGCGCGCGCCGCCTGCCGAAGCGCTGGCGCAGGTCCTCGTTCCAGGGCAGCGCCAGCAGGGCGTCGATCACCGCTTCGGCCTGCTCCAGCGAGTGGGTGCGATGGTCGTCGATCAAGAGGCACCCCACCAGCAGGTCACGGTCGCCGGTGAGAAAGGCGGCCAGTTCGCGCTCGGCCTTGGCGATGCGCGGGCCCAGCACCAGGTGCATCAGCTTGTCCGGCAGCCTGCCCACGTGCAGCAGCTTGACGCCCGACGCGTCCACCAGCGCCTTGCCCTCCACCACCACGTCGCCGGCAATGTTCTCGATCGCACCGCGGTTGGGGACGTTCACCTGGAAGATGCCGGGACGGTCGTTGGCGATGGCGTCGATGATCGGCACCTGGATCTCGCGCGTGCGCTCGGGCGGAAAGACCTCCGTCACGCGCGCCGACTGGTCCGCTGCCGCGGCGTGGATCTGCGCGATACGCCGGTTGAGCCCGTCCAGGTACTGCGCCCAGCCGACCTCGCTATCGAAGCCGCCCAGATGCCCGTACCAGCGGCGCTTGGTCTCGAAGTCGGTGTGGTAGTACCACTCGGAGAAGGTGCGCGAGGCGTCGCCGATCGGCATCAGCCCTACCCGCCGGTAATGGTCGATGGCCGCGCGCGAGAGCTGCGTGTCGCTGAAGCGACCTCTGAAGTTCGCCCAGTACTCCGGCGCCGTGGTCTCGATCCACTCGTCGATCCGCGGGTAGAGGTCCTTGCCCTGGTAGCGGAACTCGGTCAGGTAGATCCAGTGGTTGACGCCCGGCGCCTGCCACTGCACCTGGTCGATATCGTCCGGCGGGATGCCGATGGCCTCCGCCACACGGCGGTAGCCGTAGAAGCCGTGGCAGAGGCCGATCACCTTGACGCCGGTCTCGCGCGTCATCAGCGTGCAGCCCTCGAACACGGGGTTCGACGACTGGATCAGCCAGGCGTTGGGGCAGATGCGCTCCATGTCGCGGGCGACGGAGAGCATCAAGGCGTACTGCTTCAGATTGGTCTGCAAGCGCAGGCCGCGGTAGTAGCCGTGCGCCTCCGCCACACGGCGCGCGGCCTCCTCCGGCTCGTGGCCCCCAACCAGAGCGGTGTTGAGCACGAAGTCGGCGTCCTTCAGCGCCCGCTCCCGCTCCAGCGTCGCCTCGAAGCGCAGGTCCACGCCGAGCTCGGCCGCATACCGCTGCGCCAGACGGTGGATCATCGTCAGGCGCTGCTCGTCCACATCCATGAAGGTGACCGTGCTCCCGTAGAGCGACTCGGCCAGGCACAGATCGCGCACCAGTCCCAGGGAGAAGACGGCGCTCCCCGCGCCGATTACCCCCAGCTTGACGGCCGTCCCCATCGTTTCGCTCCTTCCTACCTGCTTACCTGCCGCGTCAGGCCGCGCACGTACCGCCCGTCGCCCGCTGGCGGCCATCCCATCCTACAGCACGGCAGGGCCCCCACCACCGCTTACCTCCTCCGTCCCGCCAGTCTACACCCTGAAGGCGCCTCCAGTTTGCGCGCCCCGGCCGATTTTCGCGGATGGCGGAACCCTTACCTTCGCCGTCCTCCAAAGGGGGAACGCAACGGCGCCTCATCGGGAAGAACCGGATGCACCCGTACGCAGTGCGCGGCGCGAGCATCCAGTCGTGGGGCCCAGCCCGCACGTTATCTGCTACCGGCACGGTCCGGCGCCGCGGCCGTGGACCCCGCGGCGTACCAGCGGCGCTGTGCCTCGGCGGTGCCCCCGGCGCCGGTGATGGCGGCCCTGATGAGCAGGCGCTCCTTCTGGCTCTGGCGCACCTGGCGCTCCAGCGCGATAGGGTCCCAGTGCGCCAGGAGGCGCGCCCGCAGCTCCTCACGGACGGCACGGTAGGCCGGCTCACCGGCCAGGTCGTGGAACTCGCCGGGGTCGTCGTGCAGATCGTATAGCTCCGGCGGGTCGTCCAGGCTGTAGTTGAGCTTGAAGCGCCCCCGCCGGAGCATGGCCATCGGGCGAGCCACGCCGTGCGCCAGGTATTCGGCGAAGGCCTCGTCTTTCCAGTCCACCGCCTCGCCGCGGGCCAGCGGCAGCAGGCTGTCGCCGTCCAGGGGAATGTCCCGCGGCGCTCCCGCCACCTCGACCAGGGCAGCGACCAGGTCCACTAGCGACACCACCTCACGCACCCGCCGGCCCGCCGGCAGGTGCCCGGGCCAGGAGAGTTGCAGTGGGACGCGCGACGCGTAGTCGTAGAAGTTGGACTTGCGCCACATGCCGTGCTCGCCGGCCATCTCGCCGTGGTCGGCGGTATAGATCACCAGCGTGTTCTCCCGCTGCCCCGTCTCCTCCAGCGCGTCCAGCAGGCGCCCGATCTTTTCATCCAGATAGGTGATCAGCCCGTAGTAGCCGGCCCGCCCGCGGCGGGTAAGCTCCTCGGGAAACTCGACCATGCCAAACATGGCGCGCATCCGCTGGTACACCGGATGCTGGCGCTGCAGATGGCCGAGTGGGATGTGCGGCAGGTCGATCTGGTCCAGCGGGTACAGGTCCCAGTAGCGCTGGGGCACGATCAGCGGAAAGTGCGGGGCAATGAACGAGACGTTCAGCGCCCACGGCTGCCGCCGGCGCGCCGCGTCCCGCAGGTAGGCAAGGGCCGCCGCCTCGACCTGGTCATCCACCTCAATCTCGATGGTGGTCCCAGGACCGGCCTTGGCCAGCGCCGGCCAGGGCTGCGGCGCGACGCGGGTCCCCTCCGACCAATCGAAGATGGGGTGGTCGTGCTCGGCATGGAGGTCGCGGGCCAACTGGGCGCGGAACCCGTGCAACTGATCCGGCCCGACGAAGTGCTGCTTGCCGGCCAGCACGGCGTCGTAGCCGGCGGCGCGCACCAGGTGCGCCCACGTGACCGTGTCCGAGGAGAGGGCGGAGGTGTTGTCCCACGCCCCGATGTGGTGCACGTACCGGCCGGTCATGAACGACATGCGTGAAGGGACGCACAGCGGCGAGTTGCAGTAGGCGTGCTCGAACACCACCCCCTCGGAGGCGAGGCGATCCAGGTTGGGGGTCTTGACGATGGGGTGGCCGTACGGCCCGCTGAACTGCGGCGCGTGCTCATCGGCCATGATGATGAGCAGGTTGGGACGCTCTGGGTCAGGCATGGACGGGATGATAGCGGAGCCCTCACCCGTGGTTCCCGGCGGAGGCGGGACGAACACGAGGAAAGGGAACGGAGATGGTCCGCCGATGGGAGAGGGGAGCCATCGCCGCCTACCGGCGGACGAACTTCTGGAACCGATTGGGGGAGATCACCTCGCCGACGTAGAGGTCGCCGCGGGAATCCACCCACAAGCTATGCGGCGAATCGCTGAACTGGCCGGGCTCGCTCCCCCGCTCCCCCCAGCGGCAGAGCGCCTCACCATCCAGATTGAGCACCGTAATGGCCGGCCCTGCCCCCTCGGCCAGGAAAAGCTCCCCGTCCGGCGTGATGCAGAGGTCCTGCGGTGACCGGAAGCCGCCCCACTCGCCCAGGTACTCGCCGTCGATGCTGAAATGCTGGATCCGGTTGTTGCCCCGGTCCAGCACCAGTACGCGCCCGCGCGGGTCCAGGATGGCGTGGTGGACCGGCCAGCCGAACTCACCCGGCCCGGTCCCCTTCCGCCCCCAGGAGCGGAGCAGCGCGCCGTCCGCGCTGAAGCGGTGCACGCGGTACTGCCCGTAGCCGTCGGCGACGAACATCTCTCCGTTGGGGGCCAGCGTCGCCCGCGCCGGCTGGTTGAACGGCTGCCCCGCATCGCCCGGCGCGCGGACGTCGCCCCACGCCGCCAGGCGCTCGCCGGTGAGCGAGTACTTGATCACCTGGTGCAGGTCGCGGTCGGTGACCAGCACCACCTCCGTGGCGGCGCCCGCTCGCTCCGGTCCGATCCAGATGCCGTGCGGATGGCGGAATTCGCCCAGCCCCCACTGGCGGAGCCGGTTCCCCTCTCGATCAAAGACCAGCACGCTCGGCTCTACCGTCCGCTGGAAGACGTACACCTGGTCGTTCCGGTCACAGGCCACGCCGGACACGACCCCGAACGCCGCGCGCGTCGCGCTGCGTCCCCAGTCCGGCACCGGCTCAAACGTCCACTTGCCTGATCCAACCAGTCTCGCCACGGCCAAGCGACCTCCCATATCTCAGATCCCGAACCGCGGATCGACGTCCGCCGCCATCCGGCGGCTCCGATGATAGCGGCCGGGCTGGTGGACGGCCCAGGTCTATCGCATCGTCGTCCCTAGTGCTGCTTGACATGGCCTCTTCAGGAATGAGGCCGCGTACCAGGGACGGCAACGCCAGGTCGCTGGCCTGGTGGTGCACTGTGCTCTGGAGCCAACGTCCCTCGTAGATGCGCCGGAAGCTACATCGACGAAGGACTTCCCTACAGGTGCATTGCGCGTCGGGGCCTCACCAGCGGTGATGGCCGGCTGCCTCCCTGCCGGCGCATTTCGTTCCTTCCTGAGATGACGCCGCGCGCGGCGATGGCCCTCACGTCCGTGGCAGCGTAGGGAGCGCAGCAACCTCGGCCGCCGCCCTTCGTTCTTGCCCCAAAGGGAAGATCACCCAGCTGTGCGGCCGCCCGGCGGTAGCCATCGGGCGCTCGCAGAAAGGCCGATGACGAGACCAACCGCTCGCTACCTGATCGCCACGTTCCTGTGCCTGGCACTCTCCTTCACGCTGTCGCTCACCCGTGCCCTCCCCGCCCACGCGTCGGCCGGCGGCCCTTTCCGCGTCGTGCTCGACGCCGGCCACGGGGGGCGCGACCCGGGCGCCGTCTCGCCCCTGCTGCCTTTGCCGGAGAAGGAGGTGACGCTCCGCTTGGCGCTCCTGACCGGAGCCGCCCTGGCGCAGCGCGGGATCGACGTCGCCTACACCCGCACCGATGATCGCTACGTCGGCCTGGTCGAGCGCGCGGCCACGGCCCAGCGCACCGGGGCCCACGCCCTGGTCAGCATCCACCTCAACTCAGCCGAGAACCCGGCGGCCACTGGCGTCGAGGCCTGGCACGGCGTGGGCGCGCGCGATGCTGACCTGGCGGCCGCGCTCCTGGCGGCGCTGGCGGCCAGCCTGCAGCCGTACGAGATCCCTGTCAGAGGGGCGCGCCCGGGCTCCCAGCTGGCCGTGCTGCGGGGCTCGGTGCCCGCCGTCTTGATCGAGGTTGGGTACATCACCAATGCGCACGACGCCCAGCATCTGGCCGAGGATCGGTTTCTACGCGCGGTGGCGGAGGCGCTGGCCAGCGGCATCACGCGCTTCCGAGACGCGACCAGCGCCGGCGAAGCCAACCGCGCCGCCCTGCTGTCCTTTGGCCCTGGCCCTGGACTGTACGTCGTGCGCACCGGCGATACGCTCGCCGGCATCGCCGCGCGCCTGGGCCACAGCCTGCCCGAGCTGGCCCGCCTGAACGACATCGCCAACCCGCAGCTCATCGTCGCCGGTCAGCCCATCCGCCTGCCGGCGCCCGCGAGCGCCGGCGCCACCACGGCCTCGGCGCGCAGCGACGGCCCGCCGGCACGCGCGCCGGTTCCCCGCACCTACACCGTCGTGCCCGGCGATACGCTGAGCACGATCGCGCAGCGCTTCGGCATCCCGATGAGCGACCTGGCCCGCTGGAACGGGCTGGCGGAGCCATACATCGTGCGCGTTGGCCAGCAACTGCAGCTAAGCGCCGGCGGCGCGGCACTCACCACCGGCGTGGGGGGCGGTGGAGCCAGCCCCCCACTGCGACGCTACCAGGTGCAGTACGGCGACACCATCTTCGGTCTGGCCGCCCGCTTCGGCGTGAGCCGGGAGGCCATCATCCGCGCCAATAGCATCTCGGATCCGGACCGGCTGCTGGCCGGTAGCACGCTCCTGATCCCGCCCGGGTAAGCGCCATCGGCCCGTCTTCGAGACGGGCCCTGTCACGTTCTCTGTCCCACAGGGAGAGAGTTAGGGCGAGGGCTCCCCACTCGCTACTCGCCACTCGCTACTCGCCACTCCTGCCTGCAGCGGGAACCCTGGCCCAGGGTGACGACCCCGCCACCCGAGAACACTGAATGCACTCGCGCGCCGCGCGTGGTTTGAATTGTGGCGCTCCAGTTCGCACAATGAGGTCAAACACCGAGCAGCATCGGGGCTGCGCTGGCTCGCTGGTGTAGTCCGGAGCGGAGAAGGGAACACGAGCATGGTCACGGCACAGCAGGTCGAAGGCGTGGAGGTGCGGGGCCCGGCCGGTGGTGAGTTCGCCAGGATCCTGACGCCCCAGGCCCTGGCGTTCATTGCCAGGCTGCAGCGCGAGTTCGGGCCGACGCGTGAGTCGCTGCTCCGGCGGCGCGCGGAGCGCCAGGCGGAGATCGACGCGGGCGCGCTGCCCGACTTCCTGCCCGAGACGCGCCACATTCGGGAGGGGGAGTGGAAGGTGGCGCCGGTGCCCAGGGACTTGCAGGACCGGCGAGTGGAGATCACGGGGCCGGTGGACCGCAAGATGATGATCAACGCCCTCAACTCGGGGGCCAGGACGTTCATGGCCGACTTTGAGGATGCCCTCTCGCCAACGTGGGCCAACCTGATCCAGGGCCACCTCAACCTGATCGACGCCATCGAGCGCACCATCAGCTTCGAGCAGGAGGACGGGCGGGTCTACCGCCTGAACGAGCAGATCGCCACGCTGCTGGTGCGGCCGCGGGGCTGGCACCTGCATGAGAAGCACCTGTGGGTAGACGGGAAGCCCATGTCCGCCGCCCTGTTCGACTTCGGGCTGTACATGTTCCACAACGGGCGCCGGCTACTGGAGCACGGCACGGGGCCGTACTTCTACCTGCCCAAGCTGGAGAGCCACCATGAAGCCCGCCTGTGGAACGACGTGTTCAATTTCACCCAGGATGCGCTGGGGATCCCTCGGGGCACGATCAAGGCCACCGTGCTAGTGGAGACGATCCTGGCCGCGTTCGAGATGGAGGAGATCCTCTACGAGCTGCGCGACCACAGCGCGGGGCTCAACGCCGGCCGCTGGGACTACATCTTCAGCGTGATCAAGAAGTTCCGCAACCGCGCGGACTTCATGCTGCCCGATCGTGCGCAGGTGACGATGACGGTGCCGTTTATGCGCGCCTACACCGAGTTGCTGGTCAAGACCTGCCACCGGCGCGGGGCGCACGCCATGGGCGGCATGGCCGCCTTTATCCCCAGCCGGCGCAACCCCGAGATCAATGAGGTGGCCCTGGCTAGGGTGCGCGAGGACAAGCAGCGCGAAGCCGGCGACGGCTTCGATGGGACATGGGTCGCCCACCCCGACCTGGTGCCGGTGGCGACCGAGGAGTTCGACAAGGTCCTGGGCAGCCGCCCCAACCAGGTCAGCCGGCTGCGCGAGGAGGTGCAGGTGACCGCCCGCGACCTGCTGGACGTGCGTGTCCCCGGCGGGACCATCACCGAGGCGGGCGTGCGCAATAACGTCAGCGTCGGCATCCAGTACCTTGCCTCCTGGCTGAGCGGCACCGGCGCGGTGGCCATCTTCAACCTCATGGAAGACGCGGCCACCGCTGAGATTGCGCGGTCGCAGGTCTGGCAGTGGCTGCGGCACGGGGCCACGCTGAAGGAAGGCCCGCGCCTGACGCGTGACCTGGTCCTGCAATACGAGCGGGAAGAGCTGCAGAAAATCCGCGAGTCCCTGGGCGAGCGGGTCTACGGCCAGTACCGCTTCAAGGAGGCTACAGACCTCTTCGAGCGCGTAGCCCTCTCCCAGGACTTCCCCGAGTTCCTGACGCTGCCGGCCTACGAGCTGATCGATTAAGGCGCGCAGCCCTTGCTCCGGCGGTGGGCGTCACGCCCAATGGAATACCCGATGAGGTACCCGTTGGGCCACCCAATGCGGCAGCGGGTAAGCGGCCGTCAGTGGCCCGCGCGGCGCGCCTCGAGATAGCGGTGCGCGGCGATGGCGGCCGTCGCGCCGTCCGCGGCGGCCGTGAGGGCGTGGCCGGGCGAGCCCTGCCGGACGTCGCCGGCGGCGAACACCCCCGCTAGCTCCGCCCGCATCCAGGCGTCGACCGGCACGCGGCCGTCGTCGGCCAGGCGCAGCCGGCCACGCAGGAAGGCGGTGTTCGGCTCGAAGCCTGCGTAGACGAAGAGCGCATCTAGCGCAAGCTGCGACGTCGCGCCCGTGACCAGGTCTCGCACGCGGACGCCGGCCACGGCGCTCTCGCCAAGCACCTCCTCGACCACGGTGCTCTGGCGCGCCTCAATGGCAGGCTGCTCGGCGACGCGACGGCGGTACGTCTCCTGGCCGGAAAACGCCGGCTCGGGGTTCAGGACGATAACGCGGGAGGCGTAGCCGGCCAGCGTCAGCGCCTCCTGGAGCGCGGCGTCACCGCCGCCGGCCACCCCGACGGTGCGCCCGCGGAACAGGGGCCCATCGCAGGTGGCGCAATGGCTGATGCCGCGGCCGGCCAGGCGCTCCTCGCCCGGCACCCCCAGCGCCTTCGGCCGTGCGCCGGATGCGATGATGACCGCTCTGGCGCGGTAGCTGCGCTCACTCGTCACCACCTGCCAATCATGGCCATCGGGGCCGCCGGGGCCGTCTGGCTCCAGCCCCTCCACCTCCGCCAGCTCAAAGCGGGCGCCGTAGCGCTCGGCCTGCTCCTGGACCAGGGGGCAGAGGTCGTACCCAGCGATGCCCTCAGGAAAGCCGGGGAAGTCCTCCACCTTCTCGACGTTCAGCAGCTGGCCGCCGGGGACGGACGACTCGAGCACCAGCGTGGCGCGGCCGTAGCGAGCGGCGTAGAGTCCGGCGGTAAGCCCGGCCGGCCCCGCGCCAATCACCACCACGTCGAACGTCAGCGCTTCAGGCTCATCGCTCATACGGCGCTCATCCCGCCATCCAGCCTAACCCCCAGACGTCCAGCTTTGAACCTTGAACCCTTGAACTTTGAACGTGAGCCTTACCGCCATTCGTCGACGGAGACGGTCTTCTGGTAGTTCGCGCCCATGATGCGCCAGTAGCCGTTCGTCTCGCCCCCGACGACCACGATGTGAATCTCCTCCCGCCGGAACATCGGCACCAGTTCGTCCTCTCTGGCCTTCAGCTTGGAGGCGTACGGCTCCTCGCCGAAGGTGGCGCGGGGATAGACGTAGTTCTGGATCAACTGGTAGTCCCAGTACTCGCCGGCGGGCAGGGTCGCGTTCTCGTAGACCCATTCGATCAGCTTCTCTTTGGTGTCGAACCCGCCGCGGTCGATGAACTGCCGCGCCGTGATCGGGTCCAGCAGGAAGACGGGCGCGTTATGCGGGTCCATCCCTCTCAGCAGGTTCTGGACGTGCTTGCGCCAGTAGCGCTCGCGCAGGCCCAGGGTGAAGGCGGTCGACCGGCAGCCGGTGAAGGCGCTCACCGTGCTGTCGGTCGGCTTGAAGCCGTGCTGCACGTGGAAAGGCTCCCAGGGGCTGCGCTCCTCGTTCTCGGCAAAGCAGACGGAGTTGTAGGCGTAGTTGTTGCCCTGCGAGCCCAGGTAGGTCAGGCCGGGCTCCGACCCGCCCTGGAGGTTCTGCGAGAGCAGGCCCCAGGCCCGCCCGATGGTGGCGTTGGCGTGGTTGTAGGGGCCCATCGCGCCGATGCCCCAGTTCATGTTCAGCTCTTTGCGGATGGGGCCGTTCACGACGCACATCGCGGCCGCCGAGCTCGTCGTCGAGCCGCGCGCGCTGGCCCCCGTCGCGGCCAGGGCCAGGACCACGGGGAAGTACTCGGGGCGGCAGCCGGCCATCACCGCGTTAACGGCCACCTTCTCCACGGTGTATTCCCAGTACTCGCGGAAGGCGGTGGGCCGCATGTGGCCAACCACCTCGTCCGGTCGGCGACTGGTGTGGCGCAGCATCTCCTCCACCCGCGCCTCAGTCGGCAGAATGATCGGCAGCTTATCCGTCCAGTTCCGCTCCAGGAAGAGCTGGTGGAGGTTCTCCTCGGTGTCGGGCTCCACCAGCCGCGGCGTGGAGCGGTCGAAGCTGACGCCGGCCGCCCCTTCCGGATCGAGCGGCGTGGTCAGCCCCTCGATGATCTCCTGCATCACGGGCCGCCCCGTGGTGGGGTCGTTCCCGTCCACGTAGGCGCGCAGCTCGGCGGCGGACTTGCCCATTACCGGCTGCGGCACGTACACCTGCCGCATCTTGGGCATGCCGTTCACCCGCGCCACCGACTTCGTCACGCGCTCGAAGATGTCGGTGTGGACCGCGATCGTGGGCACCT
This sequence comes from Chloroflexota bacterium, assembly GCA_034437795.1. Taxonomy (GTDB): domain Bacteria; phylum Chloroflexota; class UBA11872; order UBA12225; family UBA12225; genus DAOTTI01. The sequence continues at coordinate 13,717 of DAOTTI010000194.1, forward strand.
GGTACTTGTGGTCGAGCGTCATAGCGTGCACGGCGACCGCCGGCGCACAGGTGCTTCAGTGACCAACGCCGATGATGGCGGCGTCGCCGTGCTCCTTGATCTCCTGCCACGTCTCGGGGTCATCCCTGGTGTAGACGCTCCGGATCTGGATGAAGCGCGTCCTGACGCCGGGCATGTGCTCCTCGAACCAGCCCTGCATCTGCTTGAGGAACAGGTCCGAGTCGTCGAAGCGGCAGTCGACCAGGAACACGGTCTTACCCTCGAGCGTGTCCAGCCGCGGCGCCATCGGCTTGGCGGTCACCTTGGGCGGGTAGCCCATCGGGTTGAGCACGGTGATCTTGCCCATCGCACGCCTCCCTCGTGTCGGATGCCGGCAGTATACCGCCTGGGCGCGCGGCGCCTGAGCCGCCGGCGCCCCGTCCTGGCCCGAAGCGGGCGCGCCGGCGTCAGTCCGGCTCGCTCTCGAGCGCGTGTGCGGACGCGTCGTGAAGTACCACGAGACTGAGCTGGCACCAGCGCCGCCCCCACTGGATGGCCTCAGCGCACGAGGGCAGCCAGATGTCGATGTGATTGCCAATAATGCCTGCGCCGCGGTCTTCGACCGTGAAGATGCCCGGCAGCCCCTGCACCACGAGCCTCGTTCCGGGCGGCAGCACCCGCCAGTCCGCGGCGACGGTGCCGTAAACCGGCGGCGTGCCGGTGGCGGTCAGGCCGCTATCGCCGCAGCCCGGGGCATAGGCCGTGACCAGGAACCAGCACAGCACCACTGCCGGCAGGCTCACGGACAGCACGCCGGTACGTGCGGAACAGCGAGCGCGCGGGCATCTGGCTGTTTGCCCGCCGGCCACCACACTGCGGATCGCTGGGCGCTTGGAGGCCCGCCCCACAGGGCCGCCGGCCCGGCCAGCCGGATGCGCTGGCCGACTGAGCACAGCAGCAGGCGGATATGGCCCGGATCACTCATGACCGGCGATCAGTTCCCTCTCCCTCTCGCAGAGGGAGGAGGGTGAAGGCTCCGCTGATGAGCGATCCAGGATAGGCGGCTCTGTCCAGCACGTGACAACTATTCGGCGCCACCGCCGCCACATGGTCGGCGTGGCGCCGCCGGCAATACTCTCTCCCCGCGGTTGTGATGTGGTCGCACTCGAGTGGCGCCCTGGTTGAGGTTGCCGATCTACTCCGGCCATGGCCGCCCGGCAGGCTGAGCTACGGTCGGCGTGACCGGTGCTCCGCCGGCCGGCGAGCGCGGCCCCTGCGTGACGTGCCGCCCAATGGGCCAGTGTCGGGCTCGCTGACCCACGTGCCGCGGCACCCAACTTGTAGATCTGGATCCTGCGGAGCAGGGCGGAGCGCGCCAGCATATGAGGGGCGCCTCCGCCGGCTCCGGGAACTCGCGGCCACCGCCAGCCGAAGGGGACCGGCGCTCCGAATCGGGCGTCACGTCGCCGGCCGGCGGTGGCTCGGGATGGCTGGGAGAGGGAAAACCTGCGGTCGCGTGAGAGGCGAGATGGCGGCGACTGGAAGCAGAACGAAAGCGGCCCGCGAGACGGACGGGGGGCAGGCGCGCTGGCGCCGTGCCCGCCGCGACCATCCCCGTGCCCCGACGCTCAAGCGCGACGAGGAGCAGGAGGTTCAGCGCCGCGCCGCCGTCTCAGCCAGCGTCGTCCATGAGGCGATCCGTGAGGAGGGCGAAGACGAGCTGCGCCGGCCGTCCGCCGCGCTCGTCTGGTCGGGCCTGGCCGCGGGGCTCTCCATGGGCTTCTCCCTGGTGACCGAGGGACTGCTGCGGGCCGCGCTCCCTGAGACGGACTGGCGCCCGCTGGTGGCCAAGCTTGGCTACAGCGTCGGCTTTCTCATCGTGGTGCTGGGCCGCCAGCAGCTATTCACCGAGAACACGCTCACCGTGATCCTGCCCCTGCTCACGCGCCGGGACGGCCAGACGCTCCGTCAGGTGGCGCGGCTCTGGGCCGTGGTGCTGGCCGCCAACCTGGCGGGCGCCCTGGCCTTTGCGTTTGCCCTGGCCCACACGCCGGCCTTTGAGCCGGACGTGCATCGCGCGTTCCAGGAGATCGGCCTGGAGGCGCTGCGGGGCGGGTTCCAGGCGCAGCTCGTGCGCGGGATCTTCGCCGGCTGGCTGATCGCCCTGATGGTCTGGCTGCTGCCGTTCGCCGAAGCCGCCCGCGTGTTCGTCATCATCATCCTCACCTGGCTGGTCGGCATCGGCGGCTTCACCCACATCGTGGCGGGAGCCGCCGAGGTCTTCTACATGGCGGCGGCCGGCGGCCCATCGTGGGCGCCTGTCGTCGCCGGCTATCTCCTGCCGACACTGATCGGCAATATCGTCGGGGGCGTGTCGCTGGTCGCCGTGATCAACCACGCCCAGGTGGTGGCCGGCGAGCGCGAGGCGCAAGACATCTGATGGCCACAAGCGCCGCGCCCCTACTCTCTTGTGTTAGCCACTATTCCCCTTGGCCCCGGTTCTTCACGGCCAGCAGAGAGTTCCCTCTCCCAAAGGGAGAGGGTGACGGTGACGGCTCCGCCTCGTAAATAATCCGGGCTGGCGGACCAGCCGGATCTGCGGGCAGAGCCGCCGCTCCGTTCCCGTCCTTGATGCGGACTGCCAGCCCGCGCGCCGGCGCTGGACGTGGCGCGTCCGCCAGCAACCGCCTATCACAGCGGCGGAGTTCGACGCGATCTCGCAGGTCTTCAGGTTCAGCCAGCTCGCCCCAGCTCGATCGTGATGGCGCGCGGCACGTGCACGTCCCTGGAGAGGGCGACGGGCATCAGGGGTGGCTGCGGCTGGCGAGGCCTTTGAGCCGGACGGCGAGCGGCGGGATCGTCGCCGCTCGCCGACGCTCTTCCACCCGCTGCAGGCGACGCTCGATGCCCCAGTCAAGCGCAGGGGCGTGGTCCCTATAGCAGGCCAGCGCCGAATGGATCTGGCCCAGGGTCAGGTACGGGTGCTGGAATTGCATCTCCTCAGGGCTCCAGCCCTAGGCAAGCCGCTCGGTGACGAGTTCCACCACCTTGGTTGTCGTCCCCGCGATGCGGGGAACCCCGTCGTTCCTGATCACCACGTGCTGGTAGCCCGTCGCAACCGACGCCATCCAAGGCTCTCCCTCCTGAGGATCGTAGCCACCGCCCTCAGTCGTCCTCATTGATCGGCTGGGCCTTGGGGCCCCAGTTGCCGTAGGGATTGACCCGCTCCACGCCGGCTACCTGGCCGTTCCCCTCACCTTCAGCGCCCGTCGCGCCGGCCGGCGCCGGGGCCGGCGCCGGGGCCGCAACCGGCACCGCCTCCGCCGCCTTGGCCTGGGCCGCCAGGCGGCGCTGGATGGCCGTATTGAACCGCGGGTCCCCGTACACGTCCAGCTTCTCGTCGCCCAGCTTCGGCCGCCGCCCATGCACCATCAGCCCGGGCCGGCCAAAGCCCTGCCCGCTGAGTTGCACGTTGCGCGGATCGCGGTAGCCCAGGCGCATCACCCGCCGCCAGCGCGGCTTCCGGTTGAGCGCCGAACCGTGAATGGTCCAGATACTGAAGAAGACGACATCGCCGGGATCGGCGGGGCAGGAGACGGCGTCCTCCAGCCGGTACACCGTCTGGTCCAGATGGGGCGACCCCTCCATGTTGTGCACCAGCGGCCCCAGCTTGTGGCTGCCGGCAAGGAACTTCAGGCAGCCACTGTCCTCATCGGCCCCGTCGACGTGGAGGATGGCGTCGATGTAGCGCCCGTCTTGGTGGGGGTAGAAGGGATGGTCCTGGTGCATGGGGAAGGGTGCCCCGTAGTCCGGGCCCTTGGCGTGCAGCGTGGCGTGGTGGAACTCCACGTCCTCGCCCAGGATGTCTGCCAGCGATTCCACCAGGCGCGGCTTGAGGATGGCGCGCATCCAGGAGGCGGCGTACATCTCGATCTCGTGCAGTGCGACCAGCACCGTCTGCTGCTCCTCCTCTGGGTTCATCAGCTGCTGGCGCCAGGGGCCTGACCAACCCTTGCCCCGCGTGGCGAAGTTCTCGATCACGTAGTCGAGATCCTCGCTCAGCTCCTCCACCTCCGCGGGGGAGAAGACCCCCTTGAGCCGCAGGAAACCGTTCTCGTGGTAGAAGTCCACCTCATCCTGCGTGAGCCGGCGTAGCCTGGTCCTGGCCGTGGTCGCGACCATCGACGTCTCTCCTTTCCACTCGTGCTCTGTTTCCGTGCTACCCCGTTCTAGTCTCGCTCCGCGGGGAACGCTGCTCCGTGGCCCTCACTGTGGCCCGTACGGTTCCCCAATGCTTCCCATGATACGCCACTGAGACGCCACGGCGCCCGTCGGCGGGTGAAGCCTCTTCTTGTGGATGGTGCGCCTGCCCGTTCCCTCCCCCTGGAGTATTCCGCGGTGGCGCGTTGGGGCCGTGCCCCATCGCGCGCTACCGCATGCCAAGCGCGTCGAACAGCTCCTGCGCACGCAGCCGGAACCCCGGCAGGACGTCGTCCAGGTCAATCCAGTCTGGGCGGCGCAGCGGCTGCGGCGCCTGGCCCGGGCGGAACGCCACCACCGACTGATCCGCTGGGTCGACCAGTAAAGCGATACGGACGCCGAGCTCGACGTAACGCAGGCGACGGCGCACGAGGGCGCTGGCGTGCTGCTCGGGCGCGACAATCTCCACCGCCACATCGGGCGGCGCGCGCTCACCACGCCCGCTCGTAGATGGCGAGGAAATCCTGCTCCGTCGCCGGGCCGGGGTTCTGCGACGGCTCGGGGAGCATGGCGTCGGCCGCCAGGCGGGGCAGCACCTCGCGGGGGACACCAAGGTCACGCAGGCGGGCCGGCGCGCCGACCGTTTCGCGTAGCCGCGCGATGGCGTCGATGGCGCGCCCCGCCGCCGCGTCCTCATCCGTTCCGGGCGCGCAGGCCGGGTCGCCCATCAGGTAGCCGATCTCGGCCAGCAGGGGGCGCAGCGCCGCCTGGTGGTGCGCCAGCACGGACGTGAGCAGGATGGCGTTGGTGTAGCCGTGGGGGGTGTCGAAATGCGCGCTCACCACGTGCGAGAGAGCGTGCACCTGGCCCAGCCTCCCCAGCATCGAGCGTCCAGCCACGTTGGCAGCGTACAGCATCGTCTCCATCGTCGGCCGGCGGTCCGCGCGCGGCGTCCGCGCCGCCTCGACCGCGGCAGGGAGGGCGCGAGCCAGCGTGCGGATGGCCTGGGCGGAGAAGGCGCGGGTAAAGAGGGAGGCATGCAGGGAGACGTAGCTCTCCGTGGCGTGGGTCAGGGCGTCTAGCCCGCTGGCGGCCAGGATGGCGGCCGGCAGGTTCACCACCAGCTCGGGGTCGAGGAAGGCCAGCGCCGGCTGGCAGTTGCCCACGCCGCCCTTGCGTGGCTGGCGGCCGTAGTCGAAGGTGATCACCGCGCCGGACGACGTCTCCGACCCCGTGCCGGTGGTGGTAGGCAGGGCGTAGAGGGGCATGCAGGGGTTCGGTGGGGTCTGGCCGCCCATCAGTGTGCTCCAGTCGCGCACCTGTCCGCCGTTGGTGCGCAGCACCGCGGCCGCCTTGGCCGTATCGATGGCGCTACCGCCGCCCACGGCGACGATCAGGCCGGCGCCCGTAGCCTGGATGGCCTCGAAGCAGGCCTCTGCCTCCGTGTCGCGCGGGTTGGGGCTAATCGCATCGAAGACCTCATAGCCGATGCCGGCGGCGCGGAGCGACCCTTCCACGGCCTCGGTCAGCCTGGCGGCGCGCACGCCCTGGTCGGTCACCAGCAGCGCGCGCTCGTAGCTGGCCTGCCTGGCGCGCGGCCCCACCTCGCTGGCGCACCCCCACCCGAAGATGGTCTCCGTCGGCACGATAAAGCTTGGCATCGGCTGCTCCTCCTGCCGGGCAGTGGCGTGGCTCTCCCGGCACAGCCATAGTGCCGCCCCAACGGCCGCGCGTCAACCACTACCGTCATGCGATCTTGGTTCCGGACCAGTCCTGGCCGGTCGGTGGGGGGCGAGACCGGCAAGGGCAAGGACGAGAAGGCTGCGACTTCCCGAGTTCGCCTTCACAAAGAGCACAGAGCTAGGCAGGCGCTGGCACACTCGCGCGCCTGGCCCTTCGAGACCCGGGCGCGCGCACCGGGTCCGGAAGGCGCCCCCGCCGCTCCGCTATCTGCCCCGCACGAACGTGCCAGTACTTACTGAGCCTGGGGTGCTGTCGAAATCGCCAGCCTCTTGTGTGCGGCACCGGTACTCCGCAGGCGTAGGACCGATCATTCACCAGTGGGGCCCTCACCCTCACCTTCTCCCGATAGGAGAAGGAGCCAGGTGGCCCAGCAGGATCGACAGGGGCGATCCCTAACCCTCTCCCTATGGGAGAGCAGCAGCGGCGACTGGGGATGCAGTCCGGCCAGCGGGAGAGCCAGCCCGACCACGGTAAAGAGTTGGAGCGCCGCTCGCCCGCCGTCGGTCAGCACCTCCAGGCTGCCGGTGGGCGCCTGGTTGCGGGCGCGGGCCAGGTCGTCCTGAAACGACGGGTCCTCGAAGCGGGCCAGCCCCGTCCACCGGTTCGTCGCCTGGATCAGTTGCTCCGTCACGTAACCCGTCAGCCGGTCGCCGGCGACGCCTCGGAGCGTCTCTGCCACTAGCTGCATGGCCTGGCCGGCGATGAACGTCGCGCCGGCCGCGGCGATCCAGCCCGCCAGCGGAAGCCACAGCACCGACGGATCAGGGGGTCGGGCCGCTCCCACTGCCCCCACTCTCTGCAGGTCGAAGGGGGCGCGATCGACCACCTCGCGGGCGATCGCTAGCTGGAGCGGCGGGAGCGCGGCCTGCAGCGCCATCAGCAGCACCAAGCCTACCGCCAGCCACGAGCTGGCTCGCCACACCAGGCGCACGGCCGGCCCAACCAGCCGCCCCGTCTCCACAAGCTGCCCGCGGAAGGGCGTAGGGCCCAGCGGCTTTTGCACGGGGCGACCTCCTGCACGGGGTCCACGATGGACGACAGCGCGCCGTCCTCGGGTCGTTGTCAAGTCGTGATCAAGGCGCTATCAGGTGCTGTCCTGTGTGCCGGCCAGGACCCGCGAACCGCCACCTGCGCGAGCGCACACGGAGCCGGCAAGAGTGCAAATCTACGCTGAGAGACAAGAAGCGGCAATAAACGCCAGATATTGCTCAGCATGAAGGAGAGCGCTCCCACAGTTATTGAAAGTCGCGGCGACGAGCGGCGCTGCCCAGACAGCGCCGTTTCCGTTTCAGCCTCGCTGACGCCTTTGGTTTGGTACCCCACGCTGGAGCCGGCGTCGAGGCACAGCGCGCCACCGTGGGTGACATCCGCTCCCCACGGCCGTCGTTCCCCCTCTCCGACGCAGTGGCGGAGGCGAGCACAGCTCCCTCTCCCAGAGGGAGAGGGTCAGGGCGAGGGCCCCTTCGTCGCTACTCGCTACTCACTATACTCGCTACTGTCTCCTCCCGCTTCCAGCGGGAACCCTTGGCTCAGAGCGGGGGCGCCGCATCCTTCGGACCCTCAGTACGACGCGCGGTAGATCGACAGCACCGCCTCCCGCGTTGGGCGCCGCGGGTTGTTATCGATCAGGCGGGCGGCCGAGAGGGCGCCGTCGACGAACCCTTCGAGCGCGTGCTCCGGCACGCCGACCTCCCGCAGGCCAGCGGGAAGCCCCACGTCTCTGGCCAGCGCGCGGACAGCCGCCACGGCGCGCTCGGCCGTGGCCCGCGCGGAGAGGCCGGCCACTGGTTCGCCCAGCGCCTCGGCCAGGCGGGCGAACTTGGGCAGATCGGCTGGCAGGTTGTACTCCAGCACCGCCGGCAGCAGGAGGGCGTTGGCGATGCCGTGAGGGACGTGGTAGGCGCTGCCCAGCGGGTAGGCCATGGCGTGGCACAGCCCCGTGCCGGCATTGGTGATGGCGATGCCGGCAAAGAAGCTACCCAGCATCTGGCCGTACCGCGCCGCGCGATCGCTCCCTCGAGCGACGGCGGCGCGCAGGTTAGCACCAATCAGCCTCGTCGCCTCCAGGGCATAGAGGTCGGTGTGGGGCGTCGCCTTCACCGCGACGTAGCTCTCCATCGCATGCGTCAGCGCGTCCAGGCCAGACGCCGCCGTCACCGCCGGCGGGACGCCCAGCGTCAGGTCCGGGTCGACGATGGCCGCGCTGGCGAAGAGGTGCGCGCTGACGATGCCGGCCTTGAGCTTGCGCTCGGTGTCGTCGAAGATGGCGTTGGGCGTGATCTCGGCGCCCGTGCCGGCGGTGGTGGGCACCTGGATCATCGGCAGGCCCTTCCTGGGCACCAGTTCCACGCCGAAGTACTGCTGCAACGGTCCGGGGTTGGCCGAACGCAGCGACACCCCCTTAGCCGTGTCCATGGCGCTGCCGCCCCCGACCCCGACCAGTAGATCGTAGCCGTCGCCGCCGGGCGCGCCGCGCTGAAAGGCGGCCACCGCCCGCTCCACGCTGGCGACGGACGGCTCCGGCTCTACCTGGTCGTACAGGCCGGTGGCGATCCCCGCCGCCTCCAGCAGGTCCCGCACCCGCCCGGCGATGCCCGCCCTGGCCACGCCGGGGTCGGTGATCACCAGGGCCCGCCGCGCGCCCAGCCGTTTGGCCTCCTCGCCCACGCACTCCACGGCGCCGGCGCCGAAGAACTGCGACGCCGGCACGCGGAACGGAAAGACGGTATCAGGGATCCGCTCAGGCAGGCGCATGGCGATCATGGGACGGCTCCTCTCCGCATTTCTCCGCATTTCTGGTAGAACTGTCGCATTCGCTGCATTCTATGTGATCAGGTGGTGATCACCACACTGCGAGGAGACGCCGTGCCGTTACTTGCCAACCCCTTCGCCCTCCCCGGCGAGTGGTGCCGGGGCAACCTGCACGCCCACACCACGAATTCCGACGGCGGTATGCCGGCGGATAAGCTGGTGGCGCACTACGCCCACGCCAGCTGGGACTTCATCGCCCTGACCGACCACTGGCGCGTCACGGAGCTGCCCCCACCGGGCGCCAACACCAACGACATCGTCGTCATCCGCGGGATCGAGGTGAACACCGCCCCCGGCTCGACCGAGGCCGGCACCAGCTACCACATCGTCGGCCTCAATATGGAAGGGCCCATCCCGCGCAAGGACGACCTCACCGGCACGGCCGCCGCCCAGTGGTACGTCGACGCCATCCGCGAGCAGGGCGCGGAGGCCGTCATCGCCCATCCCTACTGGAGCGGACTGACCCTGCGCGATGTGGAGCAGGTGCGCCGGCACCTCGCCATCGAGGTGTACAACGCCGACACCGAGGTGCACATCGGCCGGGGCAACTCGCAGATGCTGTGGGACGACCTGCTGACGCACGGCATCCCCACGCTGGCCATCGCGGTGGACGATTGCCACCGGCCGGGACAGGATAGCCTGCGGGCGTGGACGGTGGTCAAGGTGCGCGAGCGCTCGGCGGCGGGGATCATGGCGGCCCTGCGTGCGGGGCACTTCTACGCCTCCAACGGGCCGGAGATCTATGACGTGCAGGTCGAGACCGGCAACGGAAACCGGCCCTACGCCGGCACCGTGACCGTGCGCTGCAGTCCGGCGCGGGCCATCTCGCTCATCACCGACCCCACACGCGGCGCGCGCCTCAACGCGGGGACCTTCGGCATGGCCGTGCGCGCGCGGCGCCTGCGTCCCACTGGCCAGGGGCCGCAAGGCGTGGCCGATGGCGAGCTGCTGACGGGCGTGCAGTTCACGCTCACCGGCCAGGAGCGCTTTGCCCGCGTCCAGGTGGAGGACGAGCGCGGCCGCTGCGCCTGGACCAACCCCCTGTTCATCCGCGCTCCCGGCGAGGGATGACGGCATGGCGGCCGGTGACGCCCGCGCCGCGCTGGTCAGACGCGGCCACGTTGACGACGCGCGCACGCCCGGCCGTGGGGCCACCGCGGTGAGCGTGCAAACGTAGCGTAGGAATGTGGAGACGGTGAGAACGTGAGCACGAACGGAACGCAACCGCCCGGGATCGCGCTATTGAGCTTCGCCCACGCCCACCAGCGAGGATGGGCCAGCGTGTTCAAGGCAGACCCACGGGTGCGCCTGGTCTGCGCCTGGGACTCGGACCCCCAGCGCGGGCGGGAGGGGGCAGACTGGCTGGGGATCCCCTTTGTCTCCGCGCTGGACGACGTGCTGGGGCGCTTGGACGTCACCGCCGTCACCATCTGCTCGACCAACGACGCCCACGCCGACCTGGCCGTGGCGGCGGCGCGCGCCGGCAAGCACATTATGATGCAGAAGCCGATGGCCACCACCGTTGCCGACTGCGATCGCATCGTCGAAGCCGTAGAGCAGGCGGGCGTGCTCTACTACCAGTCACACAACCTGCGCTTCGATCCGGTGCACCAGGAGATCAAGCGCCTGGTCGATGCCGGCGAGATCGGTAGGATCGCCATCGCCCGCCGGCGCCACTCCCACGCCTTTGCCCTGCTCAATCCCCGAACCCTGGACTGGATGATGGACCCGCTGCACGGTGGTGGCGGCGCGTTCATGGACGAGGGCGCCCACGTGGCGCTGTGGTTCCTGTGGATGTTCGGCCCGCCGGAGTCGGTGAGCGGGATGGTAGCCACGTCCCTCACCGCCCAGCAGCCGGGGATCGAGGACAACGGCGTCTTCCTGTATCGCTACCGCAACGGCATGATCGGCGTGCACCAGTCGAGCTGGACGGAGCTGGCTTCCACCAGCACCATCGAGCTGTTTGGCGAGCGGGGCGTCATCGTGGCCGGCGGTACCGACATCACCTCGGCGCGCAGCCGCACGCCGAATGAGCCGCCCTTGCGCCTCTGGCGCCACAACCCCGCCGGACCGCCGGGCGATGCCCCGCCGCGCGCCGGCGCGGCGGTGGCCCCCGGCGAGTGGATCACCCCCAACGTCCAGCTGCCGCAGAGCCGCGTCGCCGGCACGGCCCTCGCCTTCGTCCAGTTGCTGGTGGACGGCGGCCCTTCGCCGGCGGACGCCCGCACTGCGCGCCTGGCCGTGGAGATGGTCCTGGCCGGCTACCAGTCGTCGCGCGAGGGGCGCGAGGTGCGCCTGCCCCTGCCCAGGTAGGTAAGACCATGGCGCCGCTTCAGGCCCTGGACGTTGCTGCTATGCACCGGCAAGGCCCCTGCGCGAGGAGGTGAGGCCGGACAGTGGCGAGCCAGAGCAACCTGCTCTTCCTCTTCGGCGACGAGCACCGCGGCCAGGCGCTCGGCTGCGCCGGTACTTCCGACGTGCGCACCCCCGTGCTGGACGCGCTCGCAGCCGAGGGCGTCCGCTTCACCCACGCCTTCGCTAATACCCCCGTCTGCACGCCCAGCCGTGGCTCGCTGCTCACCGGCCAGTGGCCCCTGCGCCATGGCGCCGTCAGCAACGACCTGCCAGTCAACACCGGCCCGGAGACGCCGTCGATCGCGAGATCGCTGCGTGCGGCCGGCTACCGCTGTGGCTACATTGGGAAGTGGCACCTCGGCGGCTGGCCCCGCCATCGCTTTACCCCTCCCGGCCCACAGCGCCTGGGCTTCGACGACTTCTGGGCGGCCTGGGAGTGCCACCACCAGTACCTGCGGCCGAAGTACCACCTGAACGATTCGCCCGAACCGGTGGTGCTGGAGGGACGCTACGAGCCCGAGGTCCAGACCAGCCTGGCCCTCGACTGGCTGGAGCGCCATCTGCGAGAGCGCGGCGACCGGCCGTTCTGCCTCTTCATTTCCTACGGGCCGCCGCACGGCCCCTACCGGCCGCTCCCGCCCGGCATGGAGGGGCTGTACCACCCGCAGTCGCTCACGCTCCGCCCCAACTGCGTGGACACGCCGGAGGAGCGCCGCGACCACGCCGATTACTACGCCCACGTCACCGCCCTGGATGCGCAGATCGGCCGGCTGCTGGCCTACCTGCGCGAGCGGGGCGCGCTGGACGACACGCTGGTGGTGTACAGCAGCGACCATGGCACGATGCTTGGCTCCCACGGCCACCACAACAAGCAGCAGCCGTGGGAAGAGTCGATCAACGTGCCGCTGCTCATGCGCTTTGGACGACGCCTGCCGCGGGGCACAGCCAGCGACCTCCTCATCGGCATCGTGGACTATGCGCCGACGCTGCTCGGCCTAATGGGCCTGCCGGTGCCGCCGGCCATGCAGGGGCGCGACCTCTCGCGCCAGATCCTAGGAGAGAGCGACGACCGGCCGCCGTCGGTCTTCCTCGCGGAGCACGTCTGCTGCGATCAGGCGGTGCGCGAGCGGCTCCAGCCCTGGCGGGGCGTGCGCACCGTCCGCTACACCTACGCCCGCGACACGCGCGGCCCCTGGGTGCTCTACGACAACTTGGCCGACCCCTACCAGCTGCGCAACCTGGTCCAGGAGCCGGCTGCCCGCCCGCTGCTCGAAGCCATGGAGGCGGAGCTCCAACGCTGGATGGAGCGCCTGGACGACCCGCTGCTCCCCGCTGACGCCCTCCTGGCCCGATACGGCCTGACGCAGGCCTGGGCCGAGCGCGAGGCGCACTTCCATCCGGTAAGGCGGGGCTGAGCGCTCAGACCGGCGCCAGGGTCAGCTCCTCCACCAGCTCCACGTCTTCGTCGATCTCCGCCTCGCTCTCCATCCCGATAACGATGGCGTGCACGCTGGGGAGCCCGAGCACGTAGCGGATGGCGCGCCGCCGATCGCCGGTCAGCCGGCCGGCGCCGACAACCTTCATACCGTAGATCCCCTTGCCCGCGGCGTGCATCCGGTCCAGCACCGGCACCACCTCCTCCGGCGCAGCATCCATGGACACGCCGGCATAGTTGATGCGCGCCAGGACCACCTCCACCCACGGCTGCCGCGCCGCATGCTGAAAGGCGCCGAAGTTGTGGCAGCTTACCCCCAGCGCCCGGATCCGCCCCTGCTCCTTGAGACGTGTCAGGCGCTCCATGGTGGCGGCGTAGCGCGCTGGCCAGTCGGGCTCCGTCAGGCAGTGGAGCAGCACAATGTCCAGGTAATCCGTGCCAAGCTCGCGCAGGAAACGGTGGATGTCGGCCTCCGCGCCCTGCGGCGTGCGGGAAACGGTCTTGGTCGTGACGACCACGTTCTGCCGGCCCACGGCGCGCAGCGCCTCGCGCACGTGCGGATGGGACCCATACTGGTCGGCGCTGTCCCAGAAGGTGATGCCCCTGTCGTAGGCGTAGCGCAGCAGGTGGACTAGGCGGTCGAACCCCAGCCGCGTCTGGTTCGAGCGGCCGCCCCAGCCGCTGGTGCCGGTGCCGATGCACAGGCGTGAGACTTCGATGCCGCTCTGGCCAAGGATCACTCGTTGCATGCTGCCTCTCTCCCAGGAACGTTGCGCGGCCAGGATACGCCACGGAAGGCGTTACCTCCTGGCCAGGACGCGCCCGGCGCGGGCGCCGGTGTGCCGGCCGTCACGGACGGTGAGCACGCCGTTGACGACCACGTGGCGGATGCCTTCAGGGTACCGGTGCGGGTCGGCGTAGGTGGCCGCGTCGCGTACGGTAGCCGGGTCGAAGACCACGATGTCGGCGTCCATGCCCCAGCGGAGCAGTCCCTTGCTCCGCAGCCCCAGGCGAGCGGCCGGCGCGCCGGTCATCTTCCGAATGGCCTGCTCCAGCGTCAGGAGCCGCTTCTCACGCACGTAGTGGGCCAGCACCCGCGGGAAGCAGCCGTAGCTGCGCGGGTGCGGCTTGCCCCGGCTGAGCGGACCGTCGGCGCGCAGCGAGGAGCCGTCTGACCCGATCATCGAGAGCGGATGCTTGATGACGTGCTCCACGTCCGCCTCGTCCATGATGAAGTGCAGCATGCCGACGCGCCCATCTTCTTCGAGCAGGAGGTCGAACAGCGCCTCCACCGGCTCGCGCCGGCGCAGCTCGCCGATCTCCGCCAGCGTCTTCCCTTCCACGTGCCGGTTGGCCTCGCTCTGGACCGTGGTGACGTAAATCTTGTCCCATTCCCGCCCAAAGGCCAGGATCTCTTCCCGCAGGCGCGCGCGCGTATCCGCGTCCCGCAGCCGGCCCAGCATGGCCTGGCGCCCGCCCTCGTGTGCCCAGTCCGGCAGGAGCTGGGTCAGGCCGGCGCTGCCGGCGGTATAGGGGTAGACGTCGAACTGCACGTCGACGCCGCGGTCCACCGCCCATTCGCTCAGCTTGGTGACGTATGGCATGCGCCCCCAGTTGGGCCGGAAGGCCGCCTTGTGGTGGGCGATCTGCACCGGCACCCCTGCCCGCTCCCCGATCTCGATCGCCTCAGCGGTAGCGCGGAAGAGGGTATTGCCTTCACCGCGGATGTGGCTGAAGTAGAGGGCCCCGTGCCGGCGCAGGGTGCCGGCCAGCGCCACCAGCTCCTCCGTGTCGGCGTAGCTGCTCGGCGGCGTCATCAGCCCCGAAGACATGCCGAAGGCGCCGGCGTCGAGCGCCTCCGCCAGCAGGTCCTGCATACGCGCCAGCTCTTCCGGCGATGGCGGCCGGTTCTCCATCCCCATGGCGCCGATGCGCAGCGTGACGTGGCCGGCCAGGGGCGCCACGTTCACCGCGGGACGCGCGGCGCGCAGCCGGTCCAGGTAATCGCCGAAGCTGCGCCAGTCCCACGCCAGCGCGCTCGCCGGTCCGGCGGCCCTGGCCCAAACCTCATCCGCAGAGGGTCCGACGAGGGGCGCGGGGCTGGAACCGCAGTTGCCGATCACCTCCGTGGTGACGCCCTGCCTCACCTTGCTGTGCGCCTCCGGGTCCACCAGCAGCGTCAGGTCCGAATGCGTGTGCGGGTCGATGAAACCCGGCGCCACGACGCAGCCGGTGACGTCCAGGCACGTAGCCGTCTCTGCCGCCGACAGATCGCCGATGGCCGCGATGCGCCCGCCGCGCACGCCCACGTCCGCGCGGTAGGCCGGGGCGCCGGAGCCATCCACCACCTGCCCGCCCTGCAACACCAGATCAAATCCTGCCATGGTCACGCTCCCCCAGCGTGAATTATGCACGGCCAGCAACGAGTCCCGTCTCCCACAGGGAGAGGGCCAGGGTGAGGGCTCCGCTCGTGAGCAATCGGCCCCACGCCTACGGAGCGCCGGCGCCGCAGGCAGCAGGTGGCGAGTTACAGGCGAGTTACACAGGATTGCTGGCTAGCCGGCCTGCTCGCGCGCCATGGCCGCGCTGGCCAGGGCCACCAGCGCCTCCAGGGGCTGCGGCTGGACGGGGTCGGCCACCGTGGCGCCTAGGCGCACTGTGAAAGGGACTGGCCCGGGCGGGTGCTCGGCGAGCGCCCGCCTCACGCGCTCGCCGACGAGCGCGGCGCCGGCCGGGCCGGCGTCCGGCAGCAGCAGGACAAACTCGTCGCCCCCGTAGCGCGCGACCAGGTCGGACGCGCGGCAGCTTCGGGTCAGGGTCTGCCCCAGCGAGTACAGAACAGCGTTGCCGGTACGGTGCCCGTGCCGGTCGTTGATCTCGCGCAGGTGGTCAATGTCGGCGGCCAGCACCGCCAGCGGCTGGCCGGGCCGGCGCAGCACGCGCGGCGCCTGGACACCCCCGGCCGGACCGGCCAACCCGGCCGGGGGCGCCAGTCCACGGGCCCGCGCCGCCTCGCGGGCGTAGAAT
>DAOTTI010000195.1:0-12603 GCA_034437795.1 Chloroflexota bacterium
TGGCTGGGCCCGGGACCAGGGGCGTGCGGTGGCCATCGTAGCCAGCGACATCAGCTACGACTTCCTGCTCGTCGCCCGCGACCGCTCGCGCGCCTATCCCAATCTCGTCTTCGTCGTCGCGGACGCGCGGCGCCTGCCCTTTCGCGACCGCAGCGTCCACGTGGCCACCTGCTCGCTGGCCCTGCACCACCTGTCGCCAGAGGACGGGGTGCTGATGCTGCGCGAGATGGGGCGCTGCGCCACGGTGGGGGTGATCGTGAATGACATCGTCCGCAGCTGGCTGGGCTACGGCGGAGCCTACGTCGCGACGCGCCTGGGCAGCCGCAACCCGCTGACGTGGCACGATGGGCCGGTGTCCGTACTGCGCGCCTTCACCGCCGCCGAGATGGCGCAGCTGGCGCGCCGCGCGGGGCTGCGGCCGGTACACTGGGAACGCTTTCTTCTCTATCGCGTGGCCATGACGGCGGTCGCGTGCGGCCGGCCGTGAGGCGCCATGGATGCGGACGTGATCGTCGTCGGGGGAGGGCCGGCGGGGAGCGCGACGGCGGCGCTCCTGGCCGGCTGGGGCCACGACGTGCTGCTGCTGGACCGCGCGCGGTTCCCGCGAGACAAGGCCTGCGCCGAATACCTCAGCCCCGCCACGTACGATGTCCTGGAGCGCCTGGGCGCCTTGCCGCGGGTGCTCGACGCTGGCGCGGTGCGCCCCTTCGGCATGCGCGTGATCGCCAGTCGGCATGGCCAGGCCACGATCGCCTATCCGGACGGCGGGGGCCGTCGCCGTGCCCTGTGCCTCACGCGGCGGGTGCTCGACGCCACCCTGCTGGAGATGGCGCGACAGGCCGGCGTGCAGGTGCGGGAAGGGGAGCAGGTTACTGGAGTGGAAGCGGAGGCCAGCGTCGCCCGCGTGACGGTGCGCCGCACAGAGACGGCGCCGGGGACGAGGCAGTTGCTGGCCGCCTGCGCCGTCGTGGGCGCCGATGGGGCGCGGTCCGTCGTCAGCCGTTCGCTCGGCCTGGACCGGCCGCCCGTGTGGCCGCGGCGCCTGGGCCTGATCGCGCGCTTCGCCGGCGCGCCCGGCGCGGCCGAGCTGGCGCGCTGGGGGGTGATGCACGTAGGGCGGGGCGTCTACTGCGGCCTGGCGCCCCTGCCCGGGGGGCTGGTCAATGCGGGGGTAGTGGTTGACCTGGGGCGCGCCAGGCGGGAGGGGGGCGGTGAGGCCGTTTTCCAGGCCGCGCTGCGGCGCCTGCCGGCGGCAGGGGCGCGGCTGGCCGGAGCCAGGCGCCTGGGGCCGCTGCGCGGGGCGGGCCCACTGGCACGGCGGGTGCATCGCGTGTCCGGCGATGGGTTTCTGCTGGTCGGGGACGCGGCCGGCTTTCTGGACCCTTTCACCGGGGAGGGGATCTACCGCGCGTTGCGGGGCGCGGAGCTGGCGGCCGCGGTGCTGCACGAAGCCCTCCGGCGCGGCGACACGCGGGACGCTATGCTCTCCCCGTACCGTGAGCTCAGGCGGGCGGAGTTCGCCGCCAAGGAGGCCGTCTGCTGGATCATTCAGGGCCTGCTGGCCTGGCCGGCGCTGCTGGGCTATGCCCTGCGCCGGCTGGAGGGGCGCCCGTCCGTGGCCGGCATCCTGGGAGGCGTGCTGGGCGACTATCGCCCCGCTGGCGACGCGCTGCGTCCCGCCTTCCTGTGGAGCCTGCTGAGGCCGTGATGAGGCGAGGTGCGATGCGGACGAGCACCCAGCTCTGGATGCGCGCCCCGGCGCGCACCATCTACCGCCTGGCCTCCCAGGTGGAGTGCTGGCCGGAGTTCCTGCCCCACTATCGCTGGGTGAAGGTGCTCGAACGCCGCGGCAACGCCAGGCTGGTGGAGATGGCAGCCAGCCGCGATGGCATCCCCGTCTGGTGGCAGGCGATCCAGTGGCTGGACCCTGACGTCCCGCGGATCAGGTTTCGGCACGTGCGGGGCATCACGAAGGGCATGGACGTGGAGTGGTCTTTCACCGACGAAGGCGGCGGGACGCTGGTGCGCATCACTCACGCCCTGGACCTGCGCTGGCCCATCATTGGCGCCTGGATCGCGCGGCGCATCATTGGCCCCCTGTTCATCGAGAACATCGCCGGCAAGACGCTACGCCACATCCGGCGGCTGGCAGAGGAGGCGCCCTGAGGCCGCGCATGGACGCAGGGAGGCGGCGCGTCGCCATCACCGGCATCGGCGTGGTCAGCGCGGCCGGCAGCGGGCCGGGGAGCGCGCCGGGCGGGCTGTGGGAGGGGGTGCGGCTGGGCCGGCGCGGCGTGCGCCGTGTCACGCGGTTCGATCCGGCGCCGTTTCGCTCCCAGATGGCCGCCGAGGTCGATGGCTTCGATCCGCTGGACTACATGGAGCGCCGGCAGGCCCGCCGGCTGGACCGGTTCGCCCAGTTTGCCCTGGCCGCCGGCCGCATGGCGCTGGATGATGGCCGGCTGGCGGTGAACGGGGCGGCGCGCGACATGGCCGTCTACGTGGGCAGCGCCCTGGGCGGGATCGCCTTTGCTGAGGCGCAGCACGCGCGCTACCTGGCCAGCGGCCTGCGTGCCGTCGATCCAGCGCTGGCGGTGGCCGTGTTCGGCGGCTCCGGCGCCACCAGCCTGGCCATGGAGCTGGGCATCCGCGGCGCGGCGGTGGGCAACGCCAATAGCTGCGCCTCCGGCGCCATCGCGATTGGCGAGGCCTTCCGCCTGATCCAGTCGGGGGCGGCGGCGCTGGCGCTGGCCGGAGGCGCGGAGGCGCCGCTGGCCCCACTCACCTACGGCGCCTTTACCGTCATTCGCGCCATGAGCGCGCGCAACGACGCCCCGGAAGAGGCCTGCCGGCCATTCGACGCCGCCCGCGATGGGTTCGTCATGGGCGAGGGGGCGGCCGTGCTCCTGCTGGAGGAGCTGGGCCACGCCCTGGCCCGCGACGCCCGCATCTACGCCGAGCTCTGCGGCTACGGCACGACGAACGACGCCTACCACGTCACCGCGCCCCGCCCCGACGGGGCAGAGGCGGCGCGGGCGATGCGCCTGGCCCTGGCGGACGCGGGCCTTGCGCCGGACGAGGTGGACTATGTCAACGCGCACGGGAGCTCGACGGTGCTGGGGGACCGCGCCGAGGCCGTGGCGCTGGCCGCCGTCTTCGGCGAGCGCGCGGGGCGGGTCCCCGTTAGCGGGACGAAGCCCCTCTATGGCCACCCCCTGGGCGCGAGCGGGGCCATCGAGGCCGCGATCGTGGCGCTGGCTTTGCGCCACCAGTACCTCCCTCCGGCGCTCAACCTGGCCGCGCGCGCCCCCTGCTCGCCCGAGTCTTCGCTGCGCCTCGTCTTCGACCCCCGGGCAACGACCGAGGTGGCCCTCTCTAACTCGTTCGGCTTTGGCGGCATCAACGCCTGCCTGGTGCTACGGCGATGGGACGGCCGGTGACCTCGCCCGGCGATTGCGCCGGCCCAGGCGATGCCGGTGCCCCAAAACCCGTTACGGCGGTGGGACGGCCGGTGACCTCGCCCCCACGCCCGTTGCTCCGGCCAGCACGGCCCGCGCGCTGGAAGAGGCTGCGCGCGCTCATCGAGCTGGCTCACCCTGTCCCTTCGGCCGCGACGGTGCTGGCCGGCATGGCCTTCCTGGCGCTACTGGCCGGCGGCCCGCCCCCGCCGGACCGGGCGTTCTGGCTGGGGGCCATGCTCGGCTGCCAGCAGCTTGCCATCAGCGTGCACAACGACTGGTGCGATCGCGATCTGGACGCCGCTACCAAGCCCTGGCGGGCCATTCCCAGCGGCGCCGTTGGCGCGCCCATCGCGCGGGGCGTGGCCTGGATTCTGGCTGGCGCGTCGATCCTGCTCGCCTCGCCGCTGGGGCTGGACGAGGCGGCGCTGAACGTCGCGGGGCTCACGGCCGGCTTCGCCTATAACGCCTGGCTCAAGCGCACGCTGCTGAGCTGGCTCCCGTTCGCTGCTGCCTTCCCGCTGCTCCCGCACTTTGGCGCAGCGGCGCTGGACCGCCCGATGCCCCTGGGATGGACGCTTCACCTGGTGGGGCTTCCGGCCGTGCTGGCCATTCACCTGGCAGACACACTGCCCGACGTGGCTGGCGATACCCGCGCCGGCATCTCGGGATTGGCGCACCGTCTCGGCGCGCGGCGAACGCGTCAGGTAAGCCTGCTGGCCGCGTCCGTAGCGGCGCTGGCGGCGACCGGCGGGGGGCTGGCCCAGGAGAGCGCAATCGCCCTGGCCGGCGGGGCCAGCGCCCTGGCAGGGGTGGCCCTGGCCGTGCTGCGGCCAGCCTGGCACCGCGCCACAGTGACCGGCGCCGCCGCGGCGGCCGCCATCGGCTGGGTGGGGCTGGTCAGCGGGGCCGGGGGGCCTTAACCGCTCGAATGACCCGGCCAGAACAGTCGCCTGCATCGCCCTTGCCGGCAGCGCGCCGCGAATGATGAACGAGCGCCCCCGAGCGGCGTGGCGGTACACTCCCCAACTGTCTCCAGCCCGACAAACACGTCCAGGAGCGATGTATGGCCGTCTACGAATTGCGCACCTACGACATCCATCCGGGCAAGATGGCCGCCATCAATGCCCGGTTCCAGCGACACACGCTGCGCTTCTTCCAGAAGCACGGCATCGAGGTCGTCGGCTTCTGGCAGCGCGAGATCGGCGATGCGGGGCAGCTGATCTACGTCTGTCGATTTGACAGCGAGCAGCAGCTCCAGGAGCGCTGGGCCAGCTTTCGCGCCGATCCGGACTGGCTGCGGGTCCGCGAGGAGAGCGAGCGGGAGGGGCCACTGGTCAGGCAGGTGACCAGCGTCGTGCTGTACCCCACGCCCTACTCGCCCCTGCAGTAGTCCCGGCCTGCTATCCTCGGCAGGTAACAGACCAGGGAACCACACCAGGGAGAATAGAAACCAGCGGCCCCTTCCCGCAGGGAACGAGACCGGCTCACCTGCACGACCCGCCGGCGGAGCCCGCAACGCGGCCTGCATCGGGGCAATCGGGCGTGCTTGCCTCGCCTCCACATGATGCGGGGGCAGGCAGGTGGCCGGCCAGGACAGACCAGAGCCAGGAAGCCGTCAGGGCTTCGCGCGGGGAGAGCGCAGGGGATGGGAAGGCAGTAACGTCATGGCCACTACGGTCGATTCGCCGCGGGCCGCCGGTCGCGGCCAGCTAACCACCAGGACGGGCGGCGAGCTCATCGTCGACGCCCTGATCAAGGCGGGCGTGCGCCACGCCTTCGGCATCCCCGGCGTTCACAATCTGCCCATCTACGACGCCCTGGCGCGGCGCGGGCAGATCAAAAGCTACGTTACCCGCCACGAGCAGGGCGCGGCCTTCATGGCCGACGGCTACGCCCGCATCTCCGGCCGGCCGGGCGTGGCGCTGGTGACCACCGGCCCGGGCCTGACCAACACGGTGACGCCGGTCGCCGGCTCCTGGTCCGACTCGCTGCCCGTGCTGGTCATCGGCACCGCCGGTGAGCTCCCCCTGCTCGGCAAGTACAAGGGGTACCTGCACGAGTACAAGGACCAGCACGGCGTGATGGAGGCGGCGGCGGGGTGCGTCCTCGCCACACGAACGGAAGACCTGGAGCGCCTGACGCTGGAGGTGCTGGCCGCGATGCAGACCGGCCGCCCGCGCCCCAAGGTGATCGAGGTGCCGATCGACGTGCTGGCCGCGTCGGCGGCGGTTGCCCCCGCCGAGCCGCCGGAGCTGCCGGCGCCGCCGGCGCCCGACGAAGGAGCGGTCCGGCGCACGGCGCAGCAGCTCCGGCAGGCGCGCTATCCGCTCATCTTTGCCGGCGGGGGCGCGGCGCGGCGCGTGGGGGGCGAGCTCCTCCTGCGCCTGGCGGAGACGCTGCGGGCGCCGGTCCTGACCTCCATCAGCGGCAAAGGCGCCATCCCCGACAGCAGCCCGTGGGCCGCGGGCTGCACCTGGCGCACCTCCTCCGGCCCGACGGACGGGTATCCAGAGGCCTGGCGCAAGGCGGATGCCGGCCTGGTGGTGGGGAGCCGCCTCACCGGCATGTCCACGCGCGCCTGGCGCCTGCCGCTGCCGTCGTGGCTGGCCCACCTGGACATCGACGTCTCGGAGATGGGCAAGAGCTACCCCGTCGCGGAGCGGTTGGTGGGGGATGCGGAGGTCGGCGTGCGGATGCTGCTGGAGGAGATCGAGCGCCTGGGACGCACCGGGGCGAGCGAGTGGGATCCGCGCGAGATCCGCGGGGCGCGCGAGGCGGACGACGCCGCGGGCGAGCAGCGCTGCGCCGAAGCCCTGGAGCTAGTGCGGAGCCTGCGCCGTGGCATTCCCGACGGGGGGGTCTTGGCCTGCGACCAGGCGATCGCCTGCTACTGGGCGGTGCGCCACTATCCCGTCAACGGCCCCCGCCAGTTTCTCTATCCGGCGGGCTCGGCGGCGCTCGGCTTCGGGCTGCCGGTCGGCATTGGGGCGCAGATCGCGGCGCCGGAGAAGGCGGTGTGCGTGCTGGCCGGAGACGGCGGCTTCCTCTTTACGGGGACAGAACTGGCCACGGCGGTGCAATACGAGCTGCCCATCGCCATCGTCATCTGCAACGACAACGCCTACGGCATGATCAAGGCGGCCCAGGAGCGGCGCTACGACGGGCGCGTGATCGACACGGTGCTGCGCAACCCGGACTTCGTGGCTTTCGGGAAGGCCTTCGGCGCCTGGGCCGAGCGCCTGGCGGGCCCCAACGAGCTAGCCGGCGCGCTGCAGGCCGCCTGGCGCCGGAAGGGCCCCAGCGTGCTCGTGCTGGACATCAGCCTCGCGCCGCCATTTCACTGATACGCCAGGGATCCGTTCCCTCTCCCTCTGCGCAAGAACCAGGGTCAGGGCTCCCTTCGTCCCCTTCCCCTGCGGGAGAGTGTTAGGATGAGGGCTCGTCGCTCGCTACTCGCCACTCGCTACTCGCCACTGTCCCTTCTGGGCGAGCGCCCCCTCTCGCATTGGGAGAGCGGGGGCCCGCGCAGCGGGCGACAAGTCGCCTCTCCCTATGGCAGAGGGTTAGGGCATCCTCGCCGTCACCGGCGTGCCCATCAAGTTCCCCCTCTCCCATAGGGAGAGGGTAGGGTGAGGGCTCCGTTCACAACTAGCCCGGTCTAGCCAGGCCAGCGCGAGAGGCCAGTCACAGCCTCAGGGGCCTACGGGGCGCAGGTCCTGACCAGACCCTCGCCGCGAGGCCGTATCCGCTCGAAAATTAGCCGGTTGGCTTCCGCCGGCGTAAACCCCGCCTGCTGGAGAAAACGGCGCCAGGTGGCCGGGTCGTGCCGCACGGCATCGTCGGGCGCCACGCACAGCCGATGACCACCGGCCACCGGCGCCGGCTCGCCGGCGGCCGTGTCTGACGGGTCCGCTTCTGGTTCACTCGAACTGGTGTAGAAGATATCCATAGCCGGCTACCCTCGTCTCCCACGCTGCTCCTCAGCGCGCCGTGTGGAGTCGTCTCCTACCTCTCATAACGCACCGCGCTCTTCCTGGTTGAGCGCACAGGCTAGATTGAGGCGC
Source organism: Chloroflexota bacterium (assembly GCA_034437795.1). Classification (GTDB taxonomy): domain Bacteria; phylum Chloroflexota; class UBA11872; order UBA12225; family UBA12225; genus DAOTTI01. The sequence continues at coordinate 7,526 of DAOTTI010000195.1, forward strand.
CCTCCACAAAAGATTACGCCGCTGCTCGCCGGATGGTGCAGGGCTAGGACAGCTGCCCCGAAGAGAGCAAATCCGTGGCCCCGTACGGGCAGATGGTGCGCCGGCCAGTGCATAGGCGGATGCGTTGCACGACCCTCACGATGAACTGCGACGCTGCCACGACCGCCGTTCGCCAGCAGCCGGCGGCGGGAGAGCCACGCAAAGCCGTACCGTGTGCTCGACGGGCAGACCGGCCAGCCGGTGGTCGGCCGAGAGGGATAGTGGCGCCCCCTTCGGTAGCCTCGCGAGCCTCGGGCATGGGGCCGACGCGTAGCCAGGCACCAGGCACGATTTGTGCTCGGGCGACGTTCGAAGGGCCAAAGCGAAACGGGCCATGAACGCCATGAACGCGACGAGAAGCCTGGTCGGGACGCGCGTACGCGTGCGCGCTCGTTCCCATGTGCTGCAGCTCGACGCGGCAACGGGCGAGATTGTCCGGCCGGATGACCAGTGGGAGAGCTACGTCATCGTCCGTCTCGCCCGTCCGGCCCTCTACGACAACGGGGTGTCGCCACCGACCCCGTTGCAGGAGATCCGCGTCGCGCTCGATAACCTGGAGCCACTGGAGCCACGCCCCGACTGGCCGGCCACCGACCTCTGGTACGAATAGCGGCGACCAGCGCGCGGGCTTGGGCTTCGTTAACGGGAGCTTCCACCTCCTTGAGCACTGGTTTGATCCCGCCCGGCGGGAGATGCCGTACTCGCTGGCGATGAACCGCGTCGGCCCACCATCGTATCTGCCGTATCTGCGCCCCCACATGGGCGGCATCCGGTGCGCGCGCCAGGCGCTGGCCGGGCTTGGCGACATCGGGGCCCAGGTGCTGAATGGCTACGATTTCGGCGGCACCTCGGCACGCCTGGCCGCGGGCGAGCGGCGGTCATGCCCGTACGCCGACATGCTGCCCGTGGCGCTTGGGGCTCCTATCCGACACTGACGCGCCGGGGAGGTCACGCCCCTGCGTCTTCGCGCCGCCGCGCCGCCTCGTACTCTGCCAACGTCTGGGCGTCGGGCGGGTAGACGCCGATGATGCTCGCTCCGGCCTGCACCTTGGCCAAGAGGAAGCGCTCGCGGCGCTCCTGCTCCAGCGCCCTGGCGGCGGCCTCCTCGGCCAGGTGCCTGGGAATGACGATGACGCCGTCGCCATCCCCGACGATGGCGTCGCCCGGGTAGACCGAGATGCCGCCGCAGGCGATGGGAAGCTGCACGTCGACCGGATGGTGGAGGGTGACGTTGGTGGCGGCGTGGCGCCCGCGGCAGTAGGCGGGCAGGCCGACGGCGGCAATCCCGTCCGCGTCACGGAAGGCGCCGTCCGTTACCAGGCCGGCGGCACCGCGGTGCTTGAGCCGGGTGACCAGGATGTTGCCGATGGTCCCCGCGCGCACCTCGCCGCGGGCATCGATCACCAGCACGTCGCCGTGGCTCACGTGCTCGATCGCCACTCGCTGCGGGTTGGTGAGGTTGTCGAAGCGTCCCTCCAAGGCGTCCGCGTCCAGGTCTTCGCGCATGGGGATGTAGCGCAGGGTGTAGGCCTGGCCCACCAGGCGCGTGCCGGGCACCAGCGGGGAGACGCCGGTCATGAAGGTGTTACGCAGGCCGAGCCTCAGCAGGACGGAGGTGAGGGTGGCGGTGCTGACCTGGCGCAGCCGGTCGGCGAGAGCGGGGGGCAGGGGTGGGCTCGGCGTGGGGTCCCAGTAGCGGTCCATGGGGCACATTCTACGGGGCGCCCGCGGGTCACACCACCAGGTACGGGTAGCCGCGGATGGCCATGTCCACGATCGTCGCCACGCGGAAGAAGTACTGGTCCAGCGTGGGGAGAAAGTCGTCGCGCGTGATGGTGCCGCGGCTTATCCTCCGCTCCGCGCTGAGCGACCGCACCGTGATGCGGTCCGCCTCGCCGGCGAAGAGGCGCAGCAGGTCGGGAAGGGGCGCCTCCACCAGCGCCCCGACCTCCACCGGCCGCGGCCGGTAGCTCTCCAGGCGGGCGCGGCGCCGCCACAGGTAGACCTCCTGGAGCTCATGGTCGCGCACACCCGGTTCCTGCTCGCCGACGTAGGCGCGCCGCCCCAGAGGGATCAGGTCAGCCAGAGACGCGGCGCAGCCGATCTCCTCCGCCACCTCGCGGACCATGTCCTGGATCGTCTCGCCGGCAGCAAAGTGGCCTCCGACGGTGACGTCGAGCCGGTTGGGCCAGGTGTCCTTGAACGCCCCGCGGCGCTGCAGCAGCAGGGCCGGCACCGCGCCGGCCTCACAGGTGATCCAGCAGTGGAACGACCGGTGCCAGTCGCCGTCCCGATGCACCTCCGCGCGACGCTTGGCGCGGCCGGTGGGCCGCCCCGCGCCATCGTAAACGTCAAAAAGCTCGTCCGGGCTGCTGCCGGGATCGCTCATGGCGCCTCCCAAGGTGACGATGGTCCGGCCCCGCCGCCGGTGGCTCGTCTGGACCAGCGTAGGGGCCGGTAGGTTGCTGTCGATGAGTGGTCGGAGAGCTTGCCCCGACCACGCGCCAGCGCGCGACGGCCCAGCGCTCATCCATGGGTCATGGCGCCGTGCGGACGAAGACCAGGAACGGCAAGGCCTGGAAGGCGACCTCATACTTGGCCTCGAGAAAGGCATGGGCGCGCGCCCCGAGCGCAGGATCCCAGAGGAACAGCGCCAGCACGTCCACGTCATAGCCGAGCATCCGCCCGTCGAAGGTGGTAATCCCCTGCGCGGCCAGGTGGTCCAGATAATGGTCGAAGGTGTCCTGGTCGATGTAGAGCTGATTGTGCGTGTAGTAGGCCACGTCCCGCGCCGCGACGTAGGCCTGGCCGGGGCGCAGGATGGAGTTGAGGTAGGCGGCGGTCTCCTTCTGGCCGGTGGTGCCGTAGTTGTAGGCGGTGGAGTAGCTGGCCTGGGCCTGGGCCAGCCCGACGCCCCAGCTCCAGGCTAGGGTCAACAGCAGGCCCAGGATGGCCAGCTGGCGGGGCAGGTGGTGCCGGTTCAGGGCCACGCTGAGGACCAGGAAGGCGAAGCCCAGCGCCGCCGGCCAGACCAGGAGCGGCAGGACGAAATCCCAGCCCCGGAAGATGACGTGCCGGTCGCCGACGAAGGTGACGAAGTACCCCGCCATGCCGGACAGGACGATGCCGTACACCGGCACCTCCCACCAGGCGAGCGATGGGACATAGCGACAGAGCAGGTAGGCCACGCCGACCGCCCACAGGGGCATCATCGAGATGTGGTACTTGGGGAAGCTGGCGGCCAGCTTGATCAGGTAGGCTGCGCCGATCGCCCCGCCGCTGAGCAGGATGAAGTCGATCGGCCAGGCGCCCCAGGGCCCGCCGGCCGCCGGCCGGCGCAGGATCCAGCGCCCCAGGCGAGCCAGCGGTGCCAGGAACAGGTCCGCGAGGCGCGCCAGGGCCGCCCAGACGAAGAGGGCGATCAGGTAGGGGGAGATCCAGAGCGCCACGTGGCCGACCATGTCCACCAGCCGGCGCGGGTTCTCCCGCCACCCGCCGGTGCTGCGCGCGGCGTCGGCGAACTCGATCTCCAGGACGCGGAAGGGAAGCCAGAAGGGCATCCCTTTGAGCGTGGCGAAGAGCCACCAAGTGCCCAGGAAGAGCGCCCCGCCAGCCAGGGCCACCACGGGGAGGTCGACCAGCGCCAGCCAGGGGCGCCAGGGGCGTGTGGCGACCAGGCGGTACAGCGCCCCGGCCACGACCAGGGCGAGGGCGGTGGTCATCTTGGCCCAGAGGGAGACGGCCAGGCAGACGGCCACCAGACCCAGCAGCAGCCACGTCAGGGGGTGGCGCAGCGGCCGGCGGTTACTGAGCAGCAGCACGTAGGCGAAGGCCAGCAGTGCGACGGACGTCACCAGCACCGTCCCATCGATGTCCAGTAGCAGCGCGCTCTGGATGACGAACGGGTGGGTGGCGTACAGCGCGGTCCCCGCGGCGGCGTAGAGCGGGGCGGCCCGCGACCGGCGCAGGAGGATGACCGAGGCTGTGAGAAAGACGAGCAGGGCGACGGCGCCGTTGCAGATGACGCCGATCAGGCGGGCGGGCGGCTCGCTTTCTCCCCAGCGGGAGAAGACGTAGCCCAGCACGTAGACGTAGAGCGGCGGGTGCCAGAGCGCCCAGTTGAAGCGCCGTGAAAAGTCGCCGGGGGTCTCCGTCTGCATGTGCCCGACGTTGGAGAGGGGCACTCCTGTCTCGGCCACCGCGTGGCCGGCAAAGGCGAAGGCCGCCTCGTCGTAGGTGAAGGGGCGGGTGAGTTGGGGCTGTACCAGTTGCCAGGCGACGGCCAGGGCCGCGGCGACCACCGCCAGGGCCACCAACCAGCCGGCCACGGTGGCGATGGCAAGCCATGGGATACGCTGGCGCAGGGATGGTCGGGGCGGTGAAGCCGGCCCCTCGTCCCAGTAGTCCGGCGCCGTGTAGGGCGGCGGTGCGGCCGGCGCGGGAACGACGGCCAGCGGGCGCGTGGAGGCGGGGGTGAGCGCCTCCAGCGGTTCCGTCGGGGCCTCGGCCGGCGATGGGCGCGCCGGCTCGTCTGCCGTCTGACCCGCGGTAGTAGTCACTGGCGCCGCATGGTAGCAAGCCGACGCCGCGGCCTTCGTTCCCCTCGCCCTTTGGGAGAGGGTCAGGGCGAGGGCACCGCTGGTGCATGATCTGCGCCAGCGGCACGACTGGCCCGCAGGGGCGCAGTCCTGATAGGTCACGTCACGTGTCAGCCGCGCCGGCGCCTGAGGCACAGAACCTGCAACGATCCACGCCGCGCTGGCAGTAGCTGGTTTATGATCCCTCTAGGGAGGTAAAGCGTCATGTTCGCGTGGTTGGATAAGCTGAGCGGCATGCTGCGTCTGCGCCGGCGGCGGACGCTGGCCGATCGGGTGCAGGACGTCGCGGAGCGGGCGGTAGAGACGGTGCAAGACGTCTATGAGACGGCCGTGGAGACGGTCACGCCGGTCATTACGCCGGTGATCGCCCAGCGGGGCAAGGCGCTCTCACGGGCCGCGGAAGCCGTGGCGCCGGTGCTGGCCCAGGCCAGCCGCGCCGCG
>DAOTTI010000196.1:0-4991 GCA_034437795.1 Chloroflexota bacterium
GACGAGGTCGCCGCCGGGCTGGCAGAGCCGCCGGCCACACGCCGCCTCGTACCCCGCTTGCTGGCCAGCGGGGCCTCGCTACTCGACGATACGTACAACGCCAGCCCGGCGGCGACCAAGGCCGCGCTCGACGTGCTAGCGGGCCTGTCCGGCCGGCGCATCGCCGTGCTGGGCGACATGTTCGAGCTGGGGAGCTACGCCCCTGCTGGCCACCGCGAGGTCGGCGCGTACGTGCCCGGACGAGCGGACGAGCTGGTCGCCTTGGGCGAGTTCGCCCCGCTCGTGGCCGAGGCCGCCCGCGCGGCCGGGCTGGCGCCGGAACGGATCCAACTGTGCAGCAGCAATGAGGACGCCGCCTCCTACCTCGCCGCGCGACTTACGCGCGGCGATTACGTCCTCATCAAGGGGTCACGCGGGATGCGGATGGACGAGATCGTGCGCCGCCTGGCGGGGGAAGATCCGGCCGCCGAAGCCGCCCATTAATGCCTGCTCCAGCGACATCTCCGGGGGACAAAAGGAGCCCTTCACCGCCGCCCGCTGCGCGGGCTCCCGCTCTCCCAGAAGGAGAGGGGATGTCTCGGTTGTGGTGAATAGTCCAGGCGAGCGCGCGCAGCGCTCCCGAGTGGAGGTCTTTGAGGAACCAAGATGGCGTTTTCACTGGGACTGGCGCTGGTGGCCTTCGCCCTGGGGGCGGTCTTTGGCCCCATCTGGGTGCGCTTCCTCCGCGCCCAGAACCTGGGCAAGCAGCTGAACCCCAGCGAGCCGGAGGAGCACAGGGTCAAGGAAGGCACGCCCACCATGGGCGGGGCCATCTTCGTGGCCCCGATCATCGGGGTCACACTGGCCTTTCAGGCGCTGTTCGGCGGCCGGCCGGCCATGCTCGGGCCCGTGGCGCTCGCGGCCGCCTGCGCCGTGCTCGGCGCTTATGACGATTTCCAGACGCTGGTTGGGCGCAGCCAGCGATCGGCCGGGCTGCCCCCGGGGGTGAAGTGGGGGGTAGAGCTCATGCTCTGCCTCGGCGCGGGCCTGGCCCTAGCGCTCGCCGGTCACACCCGCGTGCACGTCCCCTTCGCCGGCTGGTTCTCCTGGACGGGCTGGGTCTACGTCCCGTTCGCCACGCTGGTGCTGCTCAGCACCATCAACGGCGTGGGCATCACCGACGGGCTCGACGGGCTGGCTGCGACCACCGGCGCCATCGCCTTCGCCGCATTCTGGATCATCGGCCTGCTGCACGGCGATCCAGCCACGGCCGCGCTGTGCGGCACCGTCGTCGGCGGGCTGCTGGCCTATCTCTGGTTCAATGCCTACCCCGCCCAGGTATTTATGGGCGACACCGGCTCGCTGCCCCTGGGCGCGCTGCTCGGCATCGTGGCCCTGCTGCTGGGGGAGCCGTTCCTGCTGATCCCCATTGGCGTGGTGTACGTGGCCAACGTGGTCTCGGACATCCTGCAGGTGGCCAGCAATAAGCTCACCCGCAAGCGCATGTTTCGCTATGCCCCCCTGCACCATCACTTCCGGCGCCCTCAGGTCAAGGACACATGGGTGACGTGGCCCCGCCAGCCGTGGCCGGAGGTCTGGGTGGTGCAGCGCTTCTGGATCGCCGGCGCCGTCGGCGCCCTGGCGGGGCTCCTGTTGGCCATCCTGGGATAGTCGCTATCCATGCCTGCAACCACAGCCACAGCAGGGGCGTCCGGCAGCGCGACGGGCGGCGACCCAGCGGAGGTGATCGCTGTTGATGCCGCCAAGCGCAGCGACACCCTGCGGCGGGTGGCCTCCCCCCCGCCCGGCAGGGTGGACTACGGTCTGGCGCTGACGATCGCGGTGCTGGTCTCGTTTGGCCTGATCATGGTGTACAGCGCCAGCGTGGTCACGGCCTATACCACCTTTCGCAATCAGTACGTCTTTCTGGTGCGCCAGGCGACCTACGGCGCGATGGGCCTGGTGGCGATGCTGGTGCTGATGCGCCTGGACTACCACCGGCTGGCAGCCCTGGCCGTGCCGGGGCTGATCGTCGCCACGGGCGCCCTGGCGGCCGTGCTCATTCCGGGGGTGGGCGTGGAGGCCTACGGCGCCCAGCGCTGGATCAGCTTCCTGGGGGTCCAGCTTCAGCCCAGCGAGTTCGCCAAGCTGGCGCTGACGCTGTACATGGCGCACTGGCTGAGTACGAAGCGCGAGCAGGTGCGCGATTTCGCCTACGGCTTCGTGCCCTTCAGCGTCATCCTGGCCATGGTGGTTGGCCTGCTGCTGAAGCAGCCCGACCTGGGCACCGCCTTCGTGGTCGCAGCCACCGCGCTGGCCATCTTCTTTGCCGCCGGCGCCCATCTGGCGCAGCTCGGGCTGCTGGTGGCGGTGGTGGCGCTGGCGCTGGTGCCGCTGGTCCGCCTGGCACCGTACCGCATGGAGCGCTTCCTGGCCTTCCTCGATCCGTGGGAGAAGCCGCTCGCCTCCGGCTATCACGTGGTGCAGGCCCTGCTCGCCTTCGGCGCTGGGGGGATCACGGGGGTCGGCCTCGGGGTGGGGCGCCAGAAGTTCCTCTACCTCCCATTTCCGCACACCGACAGCATCTTTGCCGTCATCGGCGAGGAGCTGGGCCTGGCCGGCACCCTGACGCTGGTGGCGTTGTTCGTCTTCTTTGCCTATCGCGGCCTGCGCGTCGCCTGGCACGCCCCCGACCAGTTTGGCCGGCTCCTGGCCACGGGGATCACCTGCGGCATTACGCTGCAGGCCATGATCAATATGGGGGTCCTGACCAGTACACTCCCCTTCACCGGGATTACCCTGCCGTTTATCAGCTATGGGGGCTCGTCGCTGATCACGACGCTGGCCTCGTGCGGAATCCTCCTGAATGTCTCGCGCCAGGTACGCAGCACCGACATCGCCTCGCCCGCTCCGCGTAGTCGTTTCTGGCGGCGGCACCGGCGGCCACATCTACCCCGCCTTGGCCGTGGCCCACGCGCTGCTGGGAGCTGACGGCCGCCAGAGCGATCTGCCGGCGCCACCCCCGCCGGCGGGCGCCCTGGCTGCACGCACGCAGGCGGCGCGCCTGCGCGGGGGCGCTGCTGCCCCCGCCCTATCCGGCGCGGCTCAGCCGGCCCAGCACGGAGCGGGCGAGCCCCGCGCCGGCACGGCCGCGGACAGCCATCCCGCCCCGACCGAGGTCCTGTATCTTCACGGGCCGGGGCGCCTGGACGCTGAAGTGCTGGCCCACGCCGCGATTCCCCATCGCCGGCTGGACGTGTACCCCCTGCGCGGCGTCTCGCCCCTGCGCCTGCTGGTCAACCTGCTGCACCTCATTCGGGCCACCGTGCAGGCCCTGGCGGCCTTCCGCGCCTTTCGCCCCCACGTGGTCCTGGCCACCGGCGGGTACGTCAGCGCGCCAGCCCTGCTGGCGGCGGCGTTGCAGCGGGTGCCGGTGGTGCTCTATCTGCCGGACGCCGTGCCGGGGTGGGCGGTACGCTGCTTTGCCCCGCTGGCCAGGCGCATCGCCCTCTCCTTTCCCGTCAGCCGGCGGTACTTTCGCGGCGCCAAGGCCGTGGTCACCGGCTATCCGGTGCGTCCGGAGTTCCGCCGCGCTGACCGCAAGTCGGCGCGGCGCGCCTTTGGCCTATCGCCCGACCTCCCGGTGGTGCTGGTGATGGGGGGCAGCAGCGGCGCCCGCAGCATCAACGCGGCCGTGGGTGAGATCCTGGAGCCGCTGCTACACCACGCCCAGGTGATCCACCTCTGCGGGGAGCTAGACGAGCCCCAGCTCAGACGCCAGCGGGCGGCGCTGCCGCCGGCCATCCGCCAGCGCTACCACCTGTTTCGCTACCTGCATCGCGGGATCGCGGATGCCATGGCCGCCAGCGACCTGGTCGTCTGCCGCGCCGGGGCATCGGTCCTGGCCGAGCTGCCGGCAATGCGCCTGCCGGCGATCCTCATTCCACACCCCTTCCGGCGCATCCGCCAGGACGAGAACGCCGACCTGCTGGTGCGCGAAGGGGCGGCCATCAAGCTCAAGGATGCGGACCTGCCGAACGGGGTGCTGCTCCCCACCATCCTCTCCCTGCTGAACGACCGCGCCACGCTGGCCGCCATGGCGGCCGAGATGGGCCGACTGGCTCGCCCCGAGGCGGCGGACAACATTGCTTCGTTGGTGCGATCGGTGGCCAGACGATGAGACGGGTGCATCTGGTGGGCATTGGGGGCGCGGGCATGAGCGCCCTGGCGCGTCTCTATCTCCAGCTCGGGCTCTCCGTGTCCGGCTCGGACGAAACGGACTCGCCGGCGCTGCACGATCTGGCCCGCCTCGGCGCCACGGTGTACGTCGGCCACGACGCCGCCCGAGTGGCGGGCGCAGACCTGGTCGTCTACTCGTCGGCCATCCCTCCCTCCAACCCTGAGCTGCGCGAGGCCTGGCGCCGCGGCATCCGCACTCTCAAGCACGCCCCCGCGCTGGCGGAGCTATTTCACCGCAAGCGGGGCATCGCCGTGGCCGGCACGCACGGCAAGACCACCACCACATCGATGATTGCCTTCGTGCTGGAGCGGGCCGGGCTGGATCCCGCGTTTCAGGTGGGCGGGGAGCTGGTCGACCTGGATACCAGCGCGCGGTGGGGCGATGGCCCCTGGATGGTCATAGAAGCCGACGAGTTCGACCGGCGGTTCCTGGCATACCGCCCCGAGATCGCCGTCGTCACCAACGTCGAGCCGGACCACTTCGAGTGCTACGGTACGGTGGACGCCCTGCATGACGCCTTCCACGCGTTTCTGCACCGTGTACGTCCCGGCGGGACCATCGTCGCCTGGGGCCAGGACCCGCAGCTCGGCCACCTGCTCGAGCAGGTGGAGGGGCGGACCGTGGTCCGCTACGGCATGGCCGGGGGCGCCGCGCCGGCTGGCTCAGTAGGGGCCGGGGAGGTGGAGGACGTGGCCCTCGACTGGCTGGCGACGAACGTGGAGGAGGTGCCGGGCGGGACGCGTTTTACGGTCGTGCCCCCGGAGGCGGCGGG
>DAOTTI010000197.1:0-6533 GCA_034437795.1 Chloroflexota bacterium
GGCCTTTCGGGTGAACTGCCTTGGAGCCTATCACGTGATGCGGGCGGCGGTGGCGCACCGCATCCGCCGCGTGGTGCACACCGGGCCGCTGCAGGCGCTGAACGACCGGCAGGGGGGCTACGCCTGGGACTTCGGCATCTCCCCCGATGTCCCGCCGCGCCCCGGGAGCTGGCTCTACCTGCACACCAAGTACCTGGGGCAGGAGGTGGTGCGCCTCTTCGCCGAGCAGTACGACCTGGAGGCGCCGGCGCTCCTGTTCTGCAACTTCGTCAACCCTGAGACGGCCCGCCCGCGCATCGGCCCCTTTACGGTCTCCTGGGAGGATGCAGGGCACGCCATGCGCCGCGCGCTGGAGGTGCCGTCCCTGCCGTCGCCGTTCGAGGTCTTCCACATCAATGCGGACCTGCCCCACGGCAAGTACCCCGGCACCAAGGCATACCGGCTGCTGGGCTGGTATCCGCGGGACGACCTGGCCCACCTCTGGGCGCGCCGGCGTGACGCAGGCTAGCTGGATTCCTGTGGCCATCCGTACATCGCCAGCCTCGTCACCTGCGGCGCTAGTGCTCCGCAGGACAGTGACCGACTCATCACCAGTGGAGCCCTCACCCTACCCGTCTCTCTGTGGGAGAGGGAACTGATCGCTGGCCATAAAGGATCGGGGCGAGCCTGGACCCTTCTCCCCGCACAAACCGGTAGCCCATGACCTCTGACATTCCTCAGAGCCAGCAGGGATTGCTGTGCCAAACAAGCCACCTCACCCTGCCGACCGGCGCCGTGACGCGGGCAGTCCTGCCGGCGCTGCAGGGACCGGGGGCAGCCGGTCGGCTGCTGGGCTACGCCGTGCTGCTTCACCTGTGGTCGATGCCCAATGAGCTCGCGCACTGGCACGGGCGCGGGGACATCACCACCTGGCAGCCATCTCGAGCGCTAACGGCCCTGGCGGCGGGCGACGGCGGCTAGCTGGTGCCGGTGCTCTCCCTGCTTCGCTGACCAACCAGTTCTGGCGTTTGCTACGCTCTGCGACCGGAAAGCACGGCGTGCCATGGGAGTGCAGGCGGTTCACACCGCAGCGGTTCCCCGCTGGCGGTTCACTAGCCGGACTTTTACGCCCAGGCGCACCCCAGCGCCCGGGACGTGTTGCTCATCGTCGAGGTCGTAGACACCGCAGCCCGATACGGTCGCCTGGTGAAGCTGCCGGTCTACGCCCGCTTCGGCATCCCTGAAGCCTGGCTGCTCCATCTCCCCAGGGGATGGCTGGAGGCGCACCGCGAGCCGTCTGAAGAAGGCTATCGCCAGGTGCGGCGCTACCGCCGGGGCGAGCGCGTGTCGCCGCTGGCGTTCCTCGACGTAGCCATCAGCGTTGATGACCTGCTCGGCCGGTAGGGCGCACCTGGAACGAGGCGGGCGGCAGCACGCGCCGGAGCGGGCTCGCCCCCTAGACCTGCTCGGCCGGTAGGGCGCTTCACCATCGTGGGGCGCTGTCTCACCTGGCTTCTTCACGAGCGGAGCCATCACCCTACCCCTCTCTCAAAGGGAGAGGGAACGCCGCGCGCCGCGGTTGGTGGCCGTCACTGAGCCCCTTTCATTCGGTACAACCACACCGCGCATTCGTGCCGGAAGGGAGCAGAGAACATGAGCCAGCAGGGGAGCGGCGGGGCGAGAACGATCCTGGTCCTGCCGTCGGGCGAGCTGTACCGCGAGATCATGTCGCCTCGCGCCGAGGCGGCCCTGCAATCACTCGGTACGGTGGTGCGGGTCACCGGCGGGCAGCGGAACGTCACCCAGGAGCAGATCGCCGACCTGCTGCCGGAGGCGGACGCCGTACTCACCAGCTGGGGAGCGCCCAGGTTCGACGCCGCCTTACTCGCCCGCGCCCCGCGCCTGAAGATCATTGGCCACGCGGCGGGCAGCATCAAGGGCTTCATCATGCCGGAGGTGTTTGATCGGGGCATCGCTGTGACCCACGCGGCCGCGATCATCGCCGATGCGGTGGGCGAGTGGGCGCTTACCGTCACCCTGATGGCCTTGCGCCAGGCTCACGTCTTTAACCGCGTGATGCACGAGGGTGGCTGGGCCAAGCGCGAGCTGGGCTTCGGCCAGGAGCTCTACCGCAAGCGTGTGGGCATCGTCGCCGCTAGCATGACCGGGCGCGCCTTCATCCGCCTGCTCAAGCCGTTCGACGTGGAGATCGTCGTCTACGACCCCTATCTTTCCGAGCAGCGAGCCCAAGAGCTGGGCGTCCGTCGGGCGGAGACGCTGGACGAGGTCTTCGCGACCTGCGACATCGTCTCCAACCACGCGCCGACGACGCCGGAGACGGCGGGCATGATCGGCGCCGCGCAGCTTAAGCTCCTGCGTGACGGCGCGCTCTTCGTCAATACGGCGCGCGCCGCCGCCGTCGACTACGACGCGCTGACGCGAGAGCTCCAGACCGGGCGCATCCGCGCGGCGCTGGACGTCTTCCCCAAGGAGCCCCTGGAGCAGGAAAGCCCCCTGCGGGGCCTGCCGAACGTCATCCTCAGCCCGCACGTGGCGGGCGGCACCGTCGAGTCGCGCCTGCGCCTGGGTGAAGCGATCGTCGATGAGTTCGTGCGCTTCTTTAGCGGGCAGCCCCTTCGGCACCGCGTGACCAAGGAGATGCTGGCCACCATGGCGTAGGCGTGTAGCTGCCCCGCAGAGACATGGTGTGGCGCCGGGGCACGGTTCTGGCCGGCTCCGTGTCTTCGCAGGGTGAGCGCATGGTGTATGGTGCATGGTGCGTGGTGCAGGTGACTACGAACGACCAATCACCAATCATTGAAGGAAATCACTGAAGGAGCGATAAGGAGACTGGAGAGATGCCCAAAGAGACCTACGGCTGGGGAATTGTGGGCTGCGGGGTGATTGCGCCGAGCCACGCCAAGGCGGTGCAGGCCAACGCGCCCCGCGCGCGCCTGGTGGGCGTGTGTGACGTCATCCCTGAGAAGGCGCAGGCCCTGAAGGAGCAGTTCGGCGCCGCCTTCGCCACCACCGACTTCGAAGAGCTCCTGAAGCGGGACGACATCGACGTGGTGAGCGTCTGCACGCCCAGCGGGCTGCACTCCATGGTCGTGGTGGCCGCGGCGCAGGCGGGCAAGCACGTGCTGTGCGAGAAGCCTCTGGACATTACCCGCGAGAAGATGGATGCAGCGATCAAGGCCACGCGCCAGGCCGGCGTCAAGCTCGGCTGCGTCTTCCAGCGCCGCACCAGCCGGTTCAACCAGCGCGTGCGCCAGATGATCCAGGACGGCGACTTCGGGCGCGTCCTGCTGGCCGACCTCTCGGGGAAGGACTACCGCTCCCCCGAGTATTACAAGACGGCCGATTGGCGGGGCACCATCGCCCTCGACCGCGGCTGCCTGATGAACCAGGGCGTGCACGCCATGGATCTCTACCTGTGGCTGGTCGGCCAGCCGGTGGTGGAGGTCGCCGGTTTCTGGGACCACCTGGCCCGCGACATCGAAGCGGAGGACACCATCGTCGGCTCGCTGCGCTTCGCCAATGGCGCGCTGGGCTCCATCCTCTACGCCACCTCCCTCTCGCGGCCGCGCCTGCCCACCCACATCGGCATCCACGGCACGGAAGGCAACGTCATCCTGGGCGGCGAGCAGCCCCTGGTCGAGCGCCACGGCGAGCCGGTCGATCTCTCCGGCCTGATCGCCCCCCGCGGCGGGAGCGCCGTGGCCGCGGCCGACCCCAACGCCCCGCCACAGGGACACGAGTTCCACGTGAAGGACCTCATCGAGGCCATCGACGAGGACCGCGACCCGTTCATCACCGGCGAATCGGCCCGCACCGCCATCGACGTGATCCTGGCCCTCTACGAGGCCAGCGATACGCGGCGCGTGGTCCGGCTCAGCCCGTAACCGGTAAGCCCGCAGGGCAGCGGCCCACTCAGGAGGAACGCTGGCGGAGCACGAAATAGGGCTGGTTGGAGAAGGTCTCGTCGAACCCAGGCCACAGCCAGGCGCGGCCACGCGCGTCTCTGAGCGTGAAGAAGTACTGCAGGGCGTAGCGTGAATCGGAGTACGCTGCGGGGATGGTGGCGCGATAGCGGTGGCCATCCCGCTCCATCTCCGCAGCGACGTACCGCTCCGCCTGGTTCAGGTGCCGGTATTGGAGGAGCACCCGCACCGGCTCATCCCCCGTCTCCACGTCCTCCAGCGCCAGCTCCACCGGCACGGGTTCGCCCCGCCGGAAGCCATCGGCCGGCGTGTGCGCCACGCGCACGCTCGGCCGCTCCGGTTCCAGTGGACCGACCTCTCCGTGGTGCGGCCGCTCCGCACCGGCCCCGCCGGCTCTAAGTCCAGCCGAAGGGTCGCCGCGTCCCGCGCCGCCCACGTCCGCTGAGGCCATGGTGAGCGACCGATCGCTGCGGTCCTGCGTCACGGCGTGGCGCAGGACCTCCTCCATGTCCGCCAGGTCCTGCTCGATCGCTGCCAGCCGGTCCGACCAGTGCCCGCGCAGGTGCGGGTCACGCCCGAAGGTCAGGTCCGCGACGTACACCTTGGCGGCGTCCGCCGCCTGCGTCCACGCGTCCCGCGCCCCGCGGTAGCGCTGCACGGCGTCCTTCAGAAAGGCCGGATTGCCGGTCCGCTCCCAGAGCGCGTAGTGCACGCCGGCGCGGAGCTTGCCGGCAAAGAAGTGCCCTAGCGCGGCCTGAATGGCCACGTCCACCGCCCAGCGCCGGAACGATGGCGCCCCTCGATCCGCTCCCTGCTGCTCCGCCCTGGCCAGGTGCTCGGTCGCCGCGCGCGCAAAGCGTTCCAGGGCAGTCGCCACGTCCAGGGGCGAGTACCTGCCGCTGCGCTCCCCCTTGACCACCTCGTCCGCGAACTCCTCCACCGACGAGAAGAGCACAGGGTCCAGCGAGCTGACGGTGCCAAAGCGCTTGGGGCTGGGGGTGTCGCCGTAGGGGTGCGGGCGCGTCTCCCCGTCGCGGGAGACGATCGGCATGTTGGTGTAGACCTCCGGCCAGTAGCGGTTGTTGGAGGCAGAGGGATGGTAGGCTGTGGTCACCAGCAGCAGGATGCGGCTGGCGTTGGCCAGGGCCGCCTCCGCCGCCGGCGCCCCCTCGCTGAACTCGCGCCGCGTGTAGCGCCGCCACCCCTCAGCATCGGCCTCCGGGTTGTAGATGAGCCGTCCCCACACGCGGTAGGTGTAGTGGAACTTCGCCCAGTCGCCGCCGTCCGCGCGCAGCGAGTCATCGGCGTAGCCGTCACGGCCGCCCGGCCGGCCTGAGCCCATGCGCCCCTTGAAGGAGAGCGGCTCGCACCACTCCACCCCCTGGCAGCCGGCAAAGTGGGCGTACCGCCCGTACCCCGCTGCGTACACTGGATCACCCCACAGGAGGAGACGCTGCGTCCCCGGCCAGATCCGGTACAGCACGCCCCACTGCCGGTCTTCGGGCAGCAGGTCGGCATACCCGTAGCGCGTGAACCGGCGCGTCCCGCCGCTCACCCGCATGTGGCCGCGGTTCTCCCCGGCTGGCGCCGGCTGGCGAGAGCCGGGCTGGGCGGCGCCTGCTGCCCGGGCGGCCTCGCGGTCCTCCCCCGCCGGGGCGCGCTCCAGCTCGCGGATGGATGCCTGGTGGTACGGCAGCCCCATGTGCTCCGCCCAGTACTTGGGCGAGACCACCACCGGCAATCCGGTGGCCAGGGCCACGTCGAGCGTCTCCTGATCCATCCCCTTGGCGTGCATGTCGATCTCGACCGGCTTTCCCGATTGCCGCCACCACTGCACCGCCCCGTCGAAGAGCGTCCGCCAGAAGTCCCAGCTGCCCTCAGGGATGCCGCTCTCCCCGTGGATGCGGAAGGTCAGCCCGTCGATGGTGGGGCAGGCCTCCAGGAGCGTGCGCAGCGCGTCGCGGCAATACCGCGCGTGGGTGTCCGGCGTCAGGCCCTGGATGACGTAGTTCGCCTGCGGGCTATCGACCCACTCGTAGGCGTGCGTCCACAAGGCCAGTTGGAAGTGCAGCCCGCGCCGTTTGACCTCCTCGCCGATGAAGCGCAGCGTGTCCAGGTTCCGCTCCCGCTCGTCATCCGCCAGCGGCACCGCCCGCACGGCGTAGCCCGGCACATTGACCAGGAAGGGATAGGCGAAGTAGAAGTAGACGTCGGTGACGCGGCGCGGGAAGTTGTAGCCCAGCCCCAGCGTGAGGCTGAAGCGGTTGTAGCGGTGGGTGGCCAGCATAGTGAGGTAGCGCTGCCAGAACGCACGGTCGTAGAACCAGGGCTTGTCCTCCACCTCGCTGGTAAACAGGCGGGCGATGCTTCGGATCGGGTTCGCCGGCTGCTCCACTACCGGCCGGCCGGTATCAAGGGCCGCCAGCGCGTCGCCTGCATGGGTGACCCGGTCGGCTAGCTCCAGCACCGCATAGACCAGCCCCCGTACGTCGCTCCCGCAGGCCACCAGCGCCGCGCGCCCGCCGAGGCGTGCCGGCACCAGCCCCAGCGCCTCCGGCGCCGCCGGCATCGACTGGCCGGCCACGTGCAGCGCCTCCCGCGCCGCGGCGG
>DAOTTI010000198.1:0-9181 GCA_034437795.1 Chloroflexota bacterium
CACGTGCAGCGCCTCCCGCGCCGCGGCGGCGCCCGCGCCAGCCACGACCACGACCCGCCCTCCCTCCGGCGCTTGGCCGATCCGCTCACGCACCTGCGTCGAAACGCCCTTCCCTGCTAGCGCCTCCCGTAGCTGTTCTATGGCCCAGCCGACGGGGGCCTGCCCCGCCACGGCGTCCGCCGGATCGCGCACGATGGTGACTTCCCTTGCTTCGCTAGACACGCTATCCCTCCTGAGCCACTCGCTAGACACGCTTTCTCTTCTATGTCCCTGCAGGGACGTCCTTCGTCAATGACGCTTCCGGCGCGTCTACGAAGGACTTTGGCTCCAGAGCATAGGCCAGCCGGCCGCCGGTGGCCCAGGGTGTTCCAAATATCCGCCCCAGCCAGGCCGTCGGCGGCCCCTATTCTGCATTCCACGCATTCTAGGCGACCTGTTGCCGCGACCGCCACGTCCGTGATGTCCGTGCAATCTCGTCGCGCGCGGCCGACGTCCGTCTCCTACAATCGGGGCGCGAGCGCTCGCGCCGTGGAACCGGATCGCCGGCGCCGAGGGCGAGCGCTTGCCGGCTACCGACGTAGGCGGCCGGCCGGTCGTCGACACTGCCCTTCCTAGTACAGGTGTCACAGGGCGGCCGGCCGCGCAGTGAGAGCTAGGAGGTCTTGCCCATGGAGCAGGCAGCACCGCGCGCGCAGGAGGCCATCACCACCAGCCGCGCCAGCCCGCCGGCCGGGCCCTACAACCAGGGCGTGCGCTGGGGGGACCTGATCTTTACCGCTTCGGTTGGCCCGCGCAATCCGCAGCTCGGCGACCCACCGGAAGGGGACGTGCGCGCCGCCACCCGCGGCGCTCTGGAGAACATCAAGGCCATCGTCGAGGCGGGGGGTGGGGGCATGGACACGGTGCTCAAGGTCACCCTCTACCTGCGCGACATGGCCGACTTCGCCACCGTCAACGAGATCTACCAGACCTACTTCCCCGGCCCCGTCCTCCCCGCGCGATCCCTGGTACCGGTTCCCGGCGCCCGCTCGCCCGTCTCCTTCGACGCCATCGCCTACCGGCGGCGCTAAGCGAGCCCGGAGTGGGTGCACGCAACACATCTGGATCAGGCGCCAGGGCCAACCTCATCTCCTACGAGCGGGGCCGCGCCGAGGGAGGAAGACCTCACCCCCTAGCCCCCTCTCCGCGTCGGAGAGGGGGAACGACGGCTATGGGGAGAGGAGGTCACCCGCGGTGGCCGCGCGGGGAGGGAGGACGGACGTCACCCCCTTCGGTCGGGGCCGCGCTGCACTCCTGCCCCCCTCGGCCCCGCCGTGCGGCTGGGCCCCGTCGCCCCCTCTCCGCGCCGGAGAGGGGAACGACGGCCACGGCCGTGTGCGCGATCAGGGCCCGTATTCCTGGCGGGCGGGGATGCTGGGGCACTCCAGCTCCGGCGCGCCAGCGGTGGCGTAGGCGCGAACGGCGTCGATGACCTGCGCCGGGGTGTAGCCGGCGCCCGCGGGCGATGCCCAGATGCAGGCGGCGATGGCGCTCACGACCGGCGCGGCGAACGACGTCCCCGCCCAGTAGGCCCAGCCGGTCTCGTTCCGGCCGGCCCCCAGCGGGAACTCCTCGGCGCTAAAGACGCCGGCCACGGCGTCCACCTGGTCCGCGGGCAGTCCGCTGGTGGTAATTCTCGGGAGCGTGCCGGTGGCGGTGCGGTGCGCGTCTCCGCCAAAGGTGGCCACGCCGTTGCCGATCACGACGAAGTCGCCGCGGTTGGAATACTCAGCCGGCCGGCTCTCCAGATTGACCGCGGCTACCCCCAGCACGCGGTCGTAGCGCGCCGGCCACCGCGGCGACGGGCGCTGCCCCGGGCGCGCCCCGTTGTCGTTCCCCGCCGCCGCCACGACCAGAACCCGCTCGTCCTGGCTCGCGATCCAATCGATCACCGCCTGCAGGCTCTGGTGCAGCCGGTCGAGCATCCGCTGCACGTCGCTCCAGCGCTGCGCCAGCGTCGCTGGGTCCGCGGCCGTCTGCGGAAACCAGGAGCGGAGCAGCTGGTCATCGGGTGGCAGGTCCGCCACCAGGCTCAGATTGACCACCAGGCGCCGCTGTCCGCTCTCCTTCAAGAGATCGGGGAGCTGGCTCAGGACCGACGTCAGCGAGAAGAGGTCGCCGGTACCGTAGTCGTTCAGCACGCGGATCAGCCGGACCTGAGCCGTGGGCGCGATGTCGCGGATAATGCCGGCGGCGAACAGCCCGTGATCCGGCATTAGAAAGCCAGCATGGCCGGCCGGCGGGCGCGCCAGCGCCTCCTGCCAGTTGGGCACCAGGGGCTGGCTTCCCGTCCCCGCCAGGTGCGTGAAGTAGGCGGAGCCGGCGGGCAGGGATGGCGGCTCATCGATGGAGACGTGGGCCTGCACATCCTGCAGCAACGTGTTGTCGGGGTAGGCGTCGGTCGCCTTGGCCACACGCTCGCGGGGCGGGCAGGTATCGAGCACGGCCACCAGGATGCCGGACTGCTCGCCCGCGCGGGCCCGTTCCCGCTGCTCCTCCACCAGCTCATGCAGCGGCGGCAGCGGCCCCGCGCTCCCCCCGGCGGAGGTAAAGCGGTAGGTAAACCGGCCTCGCTGTGGCACCTGCCCACGCCCCACCGGCACGGGAGCCGCCCCCGGCCCTCCTTCCGTGTGGTCGATCGGCGCCCCCGCCGCCAGCCAGTTCGGCGTGGCCCCATCGATCCGCGCCTCCTGCGCCGGAGCGGCCGGCAGCTGCCGGAGCGAGCGCAGCAGGTCACGGTTGACCTTGTCCAGGCTGGCATTGACCAGCAGGACCAGCTCGCGGGTGCTGGCCAGCTGGGCCGGAAGGTCATCCGGCGGCGTGCCGCTGCGTACGTGGTAGAAGTGCAGCGCTCGCGTGCGCCCCTCGCCGGTAGCCGGCAGCAGGATGTATGGCGATACCGCATCCCCCCGCCGAGCGAGCCCCTGCAGCAGCGGCGCCTGGTCCGTGGCGCCGGCCGAAGGCGTGCCGTAGTAGCGCCGTAGCGTCTGCGGCGCCAGGTCTTGCCGGTAGGGATCGCCCTGCTCGACCGTCCCGCCGCCGATGAGCTCCGCCAGACTGCGGTTCAGGGCGTCTGCGACCGCGGTGTAGAAGCCCTGCGGGTCGCGGATCTGGCCGGCTGAGACGGCGATACAGACCTCATCGGGGACGTAGCTGACTACCGTGCCCCGATCATCCTCCTCGGCGGGCCGATACCTCCCCCGCCACCACCTGCGGGCGGCGTAGGCGAACAATGCGCTCCCCACGCCAAGGAGGACCGCCAGCGGCCGTAGCTTTCCTGCCATGAGTTGCGTTGCCTCCTGAGCCATTCGTCGTGCTGTAGCCGACAGCTTCGTGCCACCTTCTCCCGGATACAGGCAGGGCCACGAACCTGGCGGATAGACCCCTTAGCCGCCATCACCCACTAGCTGAAACGGGGCCCAGAAGTACGGGTGGCTGGCCTCGCCGGCCAGCAGGCTCAACTGGGCCGCGCGCAGGGCGGCCCCCTTGGTCTGGCCGGCGCGGAGCGCGCGATAGAAGCGCTCCATCAGCCGCGCCGTCGAGCCATCTTCGACCCGCCACAGGCTCTGCACCAGGGTAGATGCGCCGGCGTACAGGAACCCGCGGCTCAAGCCGATTAGTTCGTCGCCCGCCTGCACCACGCTCCGCCCCGTCTCGCAGGCGCTCAGGGTCACCAGCGCGCCCCGCAGATCGAGGTTGAAGACGTCCACCACCGTGAGCTGGCCATCCGCCAGGCGCAGATGGGCGAAGGCCGGATTATCCAGCCGCGCCTCACCATGCGCCGCCAGGTGCAGCACGTCGTGGCGTGGCGCCTCCGCCAGGGCGGCCCGCGTCGCCTGCTCCTCCAAGTAGCACGCCCCTGGCAGCAGCGCTGCGACGGCCTGCGCCTCCTCCACCACGAAGGGGAGCCGGCCCCCACCGCTGTAGGCGATCACCAGGGCGCTCGGCTGCCCGCCGGACCGGTGGCCCAGCCGGCGCGCCCGCTCCGTGCACAGGCGCAGCAGGCTGCTCGACGGGCAGACCGACACCTCCAGCGTCTCTAGGAGGTAGCGCCGGCCATCGAAGAGGGCATGGAAGGGGACGTAGTGCGCCAGGCCGGACGGGACGACCACCAGCCGCTCGCGGCCGGCCAGATGGCCGGCCACCGGCTGCAGCAGCGCACGGTAGAGCGCCTCCAGGATGCCCCGCAGATTGCGCTCCAGCCCCGCCAGGGAGTGCCCCGCCTCGACGGCGCGGGCGGCGGCGTCCAGGCTGAGCTGGCCTAGGTTCAGCAGCCGGTGCACCTCCCGCTCTGCCCCCGGCAGGGCAACGGCGGTGAGCCCCTCGCTGGTGACCACGAAGACCGTGGCGCCGCTCGGCCCGAAGCAGTACTCCAGCAGCACCGTCCGCTCGTCCAGGCGGGGCGGCGCGAACTGCTCGGGAGGGGGCGGGAGCAGCCCTTCTTGCGCCTCGGAGCTTCGTAGCGCCAGCCGCTCCAGCAGGCGCGCGATCCGCCTCTCGCGGTCCCGGACGGCAGCCCGCAGCACGTCTAGCTCCGCATGGCTGCGCCGGCTCTCGCTCTGCGGGTCAAGGCCGGAGCCGTAGAGCTGGCTATAGAACCAGTTGTGCTCCTCGCGCAGACGCGCCAGCTCATCGACGAGCGGTTGGTCCGCCTCCCGCGCCGCCCGCAGGCGAATGTCCATGGTGCGCGCCAGGTAATCGACGAGGGCCCGTGACTTGGCCCGCTCGAGATAGGCGAAGGCCGCGTCCAGCCGGCCGAGGCGCAGCGAGCAATCGATCGCCTCGTGGTAGACCGCCAGCTTATCTTCCAGAAAGTTGCTGCGCAGCTCAATGGCCAGGGCGCTCTGCGCCCGATCAATGCTGGCCATCGCCGCGTCGTACTGGCTGAGCGCCTGTTGCAGGTCGCCCCTGGCCCGCGCCGCGCCAGCCAGCACGTGGTGGGCCTCGTGCGTCAGCCACAGCACGCCCTGCTCGCCAGCGACCGCCAGCGCCTCCTGCGCCTGGCGCACCGCCTCCTCCACATGGCCCAGGGCCAGGCAGGCGCGCGCCACCACGATGCCGGCCTGGGCGCGCAGGACGGCCTCGCCCCGCTCGGCGAAGAGCGCCTGGGCGCGGGCCGCCTCCTGCCGCGCCTGCGCCCAGTCTTGCTCGCCCAGGTAGAGGATCGCCCGCTGGAGCGCGACGTGGGCCAGCTGGCCGGCCAGGCCGGTACGGGCAAACACTTCCCCCGCCTCGCCGAGCATCTCCAGCGCGCGATCGGGGTCGCCCAGGCGCGCCTGCGCCAGCGCGCAGAGAAAGCGGGCCCGCGCCGCCTCCGTCGGCGTGCCCAGGCGCTCGAAGCGGGCCACCGCCTCCTCCGCCAGCTCCAGCGCCTCCGCATGGCGGTTCAGGCGCAGGTAGCACTCGACCATATCCAGCGCCGCCTGCGCCCCATCGGCCTCCAGGCCGGATTGCTCGGCCGTGTCAAGCACGTCGCCGAGCAGGCGCAGGGCACGGGTGTAGTGTCCCTGGCCGGCGTAGACGTAGGCGCGGTTGACGTCCTCCCGTAGGACGGACCCCGTCTCGCCGTAGCGGAGGAAGATCGCGCGAGCCTCCTCGTGCAACGCCAGCGCGGCGCGGAACTCGCCCAGGAAGACCAGCAGATTGGCGCGGTCCGCCTTGGCCCTCGCGGCCCGCACCTCCGCCGCCGCGCCGAGCGCCTCGTACGTCTGCTGGGCCCGGTCAAAGAGGGCCAGTGCGCGGTCGTAGTGACCCAGCTCGCGGCACACGACGGCCGCGTTCAGGTCCAGCCCGGCGGCGCGCAGCCACTCCTCATGGCGAATAAGGATCTCCCGCGCGCGCTCCACCACCGGCAGCGCCTCGGCCGCGCGCCCCAGCCGGTGCATCGAGATCAGCCAGCCGATCCGCGTTCTCGCCCAGCCTACCTCGTTCCCCTGGGCCAGGAACGACTGCGCGGCCTCGTCGAAGAGCTGGAGCGACTGCGGATACTGCCCAATCTGGCGCAGGGCATCGGCCTTGGCCATCAGCCCCAGAGCCTCGTGCTCGGGCCGGCCGGCCAGGCGCCCCCCGTCAATGAGCGCTTCGGCCAGACGCAGCGCCGCCGAGGTATCGATGTACCGGTAGCGCTCGGACTCGTCCTTCAGCAGGCGCAGCAGCCGCTCGCCCTGGCCCGCGCCAAGGGCGCGGGCCAGGAGCCGGCGCCGCTCGCCTTCGCCGTCTAGCTCCAGCAAGCGCCGGATGACGTCCTCCGGCGCCATCGTGCCCGGGCCGCCGGGGGCGCGGTCGTTCTGCGCAGCGGTCTGGGACGCCGTCACGCCATCTCAGCCTCCCACCTGCAGCTCCTCGATCACGAGCACCTGGTCGGCCAGGCGGACCTCCAGACGGTAGCGCCCCGGCGCCACTGCATCAAAGGTAAAGTTGCCGAGGTCGTCGATCCGTTCGCGGCGGGAGACATCGCCAGAGGCCAGGGTCGCCTCGCCGCCGGCCACCGTCTCCGGCCCGCCCCGATCGCGCGTGACCAGCCCCGCCAGCAGCAAGCGGCGGGTCCCTCGCGCCGTGCTCAGCGTGATGGTGACGTCGCCCCCGCGGTAGGTCTGCGCCCCCGGCGCCGCACTCCCGCGCAGGCCGGCGTAGGCCGGCGCGGTCGGCGGCGCCACCAGCGTCGCCACCACCCGGCGCAGGCGCTCCACCAGGCCGGCCGGGGGCTCCGGCTCGATAGCGAGGAAGGTGCGCAGCGTCTGGAGCTCGGCCGTGCAGTGCGGGCAGGCGATGACGTGAGCTGCCACCTGCGCCCGCTGGCGTGGGTCAAGGATCTCCAGCGCATACTCGCCCAGGGCGTGCGGGTCGGGGCAGTCGAAACGGTACAGGGCCTGCCGCAGCCGGCCCTGCAGCTCGGCGAGGCGGCCGGCCTCAGCCCTGCAGGCCGGGCACCGCCGCACGTGCTCGGCGACGTGCTCCGGCGCGTCGCCATCCACGTAGGCGAGGATCTCTTCTCTTGTCACGGCCCCCGGTCGCATGCACTCCACGCCACGCCTCCTCTTAGGGCTCCCGCCGTCTGTGGTCCGCATCGCCCACTCGCGTCTCCCCGGCTCGTTCCGGCGAATGCCCCGCTGCGTCCCTTGTAACGAATCAACGCGCCGGCGCCCCGCTTTTGGGTTCTCACCCGGCGGCCCGCAGGCGCCGCAGCTCGTCGCTCCGGCGCAGCCGGTCGAGCACGTTCCGCTTGATGCGGTAGACGTCCGCTACCGTCGGATACAGCGCGGGATGCCGCTCCTGGATCTGGCGCGGTTTGAGGTCGAGCGCGTAGGACAGGTAGATGAGCAGGCGCTCCGACTCGTCCGGCAGGGCGGCCTCGATCGCCTGCCAGAGCTCGCCGCCAGCCAGCCGGCCCACGGCCAGGGCCTCGATGTCGGCTCCTTCGGCGGTGCGTTCGGCCGGCGCCTGCTCCAGTGGCTCCAGTCGCGTGGCGTGGCGCGCCCGCACGCCGTCGAGCAGGACGCTGTGCACGCACAGCTTGAGGTATTTGAGCAGCGAGCGCAGGTCGGGGAACAGGGCGAACCGCTCCGGCCCCAGGGCCATCCAGAACCGCTCGAAGGCGCGGTTGACCCAGAACTCGTCATCCTCCTGCGCCGCGGCCGAGGCGGGATGCTGCCGGATCCAGGCCAGGACGATCCCTCGGTACTGGGTCACGATCGCGTCCCAGGCCATCTGCTCGCGCTCGCACACCGCGCGCCGGAAAAGCTCGCGGCAGTACTGGTCGTCGGACGGCTCGCCCCGTTGAAACCGGCTTGTCTCTCGCTGGCACGCGCGGGCGAGGTCGGCCAGCGACGTCTGCGTCAGGTCCATTGGTCCCGCCCGGCTGGCCGGCACCGGCGCGTCTGGCCAATCATGTACCCAACCAGGATACACTGTGCGGCCGCGGTCAAGCAGGGGCGGAGCCCCCGCGCTGCGCATCCTCGGATCTCTCCTCACCGGCGATCCGCTCCCTCTCCCTGTGGCAGAGGACTTGGGCGCTGGACCCGGGGCGCCGGCAGTTCCCCCGTCTTCGTCTCCCTATGGGAGACGGAGGAGGGTGAGGGCTCCGCTTACGAACGCTCCGCTTGAGAAGAATGAGGCATGCCTCCGGGGCGCCAGCGCCGCAGGGTAAGAAGCTGGCTACGCACACCGGAATGCGGGCGAAAGCGCCGGTCCAGGAGCGCCGGCGCGGGGCGGCGGGGACGAACGACGAATGCGTCTCCCCTTTGGTCCTTGGTCCGTTGTCTGTCGTCCAGCTATCCCGACCGCGACGCCCTGGCCGACGTTCTAAGTCGCCGCTGCTAACGTCTTGCGGGTGACGGTGCGTTGGTAGGGGTCCTTGGCGCCCTTGGGGCGGCCAGGCTTGCGGCCGGTGGGCGGGCGGCGGTGGCCGTCGAGGAACCCCTGCGGCACGGGGTGCACGATGTCGCAGCGTTCGCCACCGAGCCGGTGGAGACCGGCGAGGATCTCGTCGGCGAAGGCCCGCAGCGACCGGGCGCGGTGGCCACGCCCGGCCCGCTTCAGGGTCCGCCACGCGCCCTCCTTGAGGTTCAGGTGCGGGCAGTACGGCGCTACCCAGCGCTACCCAGCGCTACCCAGCGCTACCCAGCTGACCTGCAGCCACACGGCGCGCGCCCGCAGCGCCGCGTGGCTCACCTTGCTGCTGTGGCAGGGGCCGTTGTCGAGTACGAGGAAGCTCTTGCGACCTTGCGACCGGTGGCCAGGGCGCGGACCTCCAGTGCCTCCAGCTACCGCCCAAAGGTGGCCGGGGCCTGGGCCACGCCGAGCACCGCCACCCGCCCGCGTCGTCCGCGGCCGAACGCCTCCACGCTGCCCCAACAGGGCAACCGCCAGTGGGTGCCCGCCACGGGCACGGTCGGCTGGACGCCGATCCGGTGCCCCACCCGGCTCAGGGACGGGTTCGTCTCCAGGTGCGTTTCATCCTGGTAGTGGAACTCGCATTCGTCCGCGGTCGCGGCCACCGTTTTGTGCCACCGCCTGGAGCGCCTGCTCACAGGCGACCCTGGCAGCGACGTTTTGGAGGTGCCCCCGCGTGTGTTTGGGGCGTCCGGAGCCGGTAGCGGTGCCTGGGCCGGAGCAGGAGGAGGTGCCCCCGCGTGTGTTTGGG
>DAOTTI010000199.1:0-12673 GCA_034437795.1 Chloroflexota bacterium
ACCATGCCCCTGGCGCGCCGGTCGATCACGACCTGCAGGCGCCGGCCATCGCGCTCCCAGAGGTAGGTGAAGACCTCCAGCGTGCCAACCTTCTCCTCATCCGGCCTCAGCGAGAGGTCCCGCTTGAAGTCGCGGTACCAGCCGGCCTGCCGGAAAAACTCCTGCGCCACCCCCAGGCGGAAGATCAGGGGCAGGTAGTTCTCCATGTGCACGCTGGTGTCCGGCACCCAGAAGTAGCCGCTCTTCTTGTACAGGGGGACGGCCTTCAGGTTGCCAGCCCAGGTGTTGAGGTCCAGGCGCGTGTAGCCGAGCGCCACGGTGCGGGCCAGCGCGGCCGTGAGCAGGTCGCGGCCGATACCCTGGCCGTGCCACGCGGGGTGCACGCTGAGGGTCCCGACGTAGGCGGCGGACGGGTCACCGCTGTATTCGAACAGCGAGCAGTAGCCGACCGCCCGCTCTGCGGCGCCGTCCGGATCAGGCGCGAAGGCGATGAACGTGGCCAGCGTATTGGTGTCGCGCTGCTCCTGGCGCACGCGGGCCGCCGTGGAGTGTTCGCCCCCAGCGGGGCCCCCGCCCGGCCAGGCGGAGGCGCTCTCCCGCCACATGCGGGCGACGGTCTCGGCGTCCTCGTCGCGGTATTCACGGATGTGGGGCAGCGCAGGCGCGATCTCGAAGGGCCACCCCGATGCGGGGACAGAGACAGGTTCGATGGTGGCGGTCACAGACCCACCTCTTTCATCAGCAAGAAGCACGAAACGAGCGCATAGGAACGAGTAGACGGGAAAGAAAACGGCCACGGACCGGAGCGTGCCCGTGGCCAAGCGTGGTGCGGTCAGTCCGTTCTGGCTAGCCTACGCCCTGGAGCCAATGTCTCTCGTAGACGCGCCGGCATCTGCATCTACGACGGACTTCCCTGCAGGCGCTGAGACGGGGCGCACGGGGCACACTCCGGGGCGGCACGGTTGATCTGGCGACTGTCCCTCGAGCCATCAGCGCGCCTCCTTTCCCGGCGGTGAGCCGCGTGCAGAGCAGTGTACCGCACGGGGCGGCGCTACGCCGTCACGGGCACGCGGCCGGCGCCGGCCGCGGCCGCCTCCCGCCGCGCCTCGACCGCGGCGCAAAGCTCCTTGACGCGGGCGGCGGTTCGCTGCTGCAGCGCCTCGTTCCTCACGTCCTTCACGATGCCCGCCACCAGGCGGCCGATCTCGCGAAACTCGTCGGGTCCGAAGCCGAAGGTGGTGGCCGCCGGCGTGCCCAGACGGATGCCGCTGGTGTGCCAGGCCCCGCGGGTCTCGCCGGGCACCGTGTTGGCATTGACCACCAGGCCGGCCCGTTCCAGGGCCCGCGCTGTCTCCCGCCCCGTCGGCCCGTCGGCCGGCAGGCGGACCAGGATCAGGTGATTGTCCGTGCCGCCGGAGACCAGCGTCAGCCCCTCCGACAGCAGGGTCTCAGCCAGGACCTTGGCGTTCTCGACCACGGCCTGCGCGTACTGCCGGAACTCGGGCTGGGCGGCCTCGTGCAGCATGACCGCCTTGGCCGCAATCACGTGCTCCAGCGGGCCGCCCTGGATGCCGGGCATGATCGCCTTGTCCAGGGCCTCTGCGTAGTCCTTGCGGCAGAGCACCATCCCGCCTCGCGGGCCGCGCAGGGTCTTGTGGGTGCTGGTGCTGCAGAACTCGGCGTATGGCACCGGCGAGGGATGCACGCCCCCCGCCACCAGGCCGGCGATGTGCGCCATGTCGGCCAGGAGCAGCGCCCCCACGGAGTCGGCAATCTCGCGGAACCTGGCCCAGTCGAAGATGCGCGGGTAGGCCGTGGCGCCGACCACGATCATCTTCGGCCGGTGCGCTCGCGCCAGTTCCGCCACCTGGTCGTAGTCGATCCGCTCGGTCTTCGGATCGACGCCGTAGGCCACGAAGCGGTACAGCTTGGCCGAGAAGTTGACCGGTGACCCGTGGGTCAGGTGGCCGCCGGCGTTGAGGTCCATGCCCATCACCGTGTCGCCAAACTGCAGGGCGGCGAAGTAGACGCCCATGTTGGCCTGGCTGCCGGAATGGGGCTGCACGTTGGCGTGGTCGGCGCCAAACAGCCGGCACGCCCGCTTGCGCGCCAGGTCTTCGACCACGTCGACCCAGGCGCAGCCCTGGTAATAGCGGCGCCGCGGGTAGCCTTCGGCGTACTTGGTGGTCAGGACGGAGCCCGTCGCCTCCATCACGGCGACGCTGGGGTAGTTCTCACTGGGAATGAGCTGGATCGTCTCCCGCAGGCGATGCTCCTCCCCGTCAATGGCGCGGTAGACCTCGGGATCCACCTCGGCCAGCGAACGAGACCCGCTGCCGGCAACGGACGCCGCGGCGGTCATGGAAGCGGTGGTGACCATCACTTAGCTTGCCTTTCCTCTGTGTCTCTCAAGCTGCTGGGCCCTCGGCGTGCGCTGGGCCGTCTCTGACTTCTCCGGCTTCTGCGCCTTCTGCGCCTTGTGCCCCAGCCAGCCGCCGAAGGCGGCCGCCGAGAGGTTGAGCACGTCGCCAAGTATGATGCCGCCGATGTTCATGCGAGGCAGGACCAGTGGCCCATACTCGCGTACGAGCCAGGCCTCGTAGAGCGCGCTGCCGGCGGCCCAGACGACGATGAACGCCACTGCCACGGCGGCGCCGTTCATAAATCCCGAGGTGCCGGCCAGGCGCCCGGCCAGCAACCCGCCGGCAAACAGGGCCAGAAACTGGGCCAGGGGCAGCCAGGCCACGCCATCCGCCAGGCCGGCCCGCGCCAGGCCAAACCCCAGGGCCACCGCCAGGAGATAGCTGGTGATGACCCCCGCGGCGATGGCCCCCCAGCGGAGGCGGATTTCTAGCTCCTTGTCGTCATGATCCGCTTCGGCCACCCTCGGCCGTGGTGCCGTCACGTGATCCCTGCCCTTCGTGTGCCTGCTCTACCTGAGGTGCGCGGCGCTGGTCCGGCCGGCCGTACTCGCCGCGCGCCTCGCCGTCGTCCTGCTCGTCGTAGCGGAAGGCGGCCCGTTCGGCGATGAGGCTGAGCAGCTTGGCGGAGGCGCCGCGGGGCCGGTACATGCCGGTCTCCCACTCGCTCACCGTCTGCTGGCGCGTGCCCAGCTCCTCGGAAAGCCGCTGCTGCGTATAGCCCAGGTGGCGGCGAAGCGCACGGATGCGTTTGGCGTCCCAGACCTCGTAACGCGGCTTCTTGCTCGGCATGACGCTTTTGATCATACACGGAAACGTCAGCCCGCGGCCGGCCGATCCGGCGCTTCCGTACCGTCGGATGGCTGGCCCAGATCCTTCACGGCCAGCGAGACGAGTTCCCTCTCCCTATGGGAAAGGGTAAGGGCTCCGCCTCGTGAATACTCCCCCATGCCCCTGTGGGGCACCAACGCCACAGGGAAGAGACGGGCTATTTTCACAGGGATCCCAGCTAGCGCCAGATAGATCGCCTTCCCGCAGCGGACGCCGCGCCATGCACTGGCCCGGATCCATTGGGACGCACACCATCCGGTTCCTGTGGACCTGGACTATTCCTGAGCGGAGCGCTCACCACAGCCCGCTCCCCCAAAGGGAAAGGGGACTGCTCGCCGCCCGTGGCGAAACCAGGCTAGCGGTAGCGCGCCGCCTGCATCTGATAGAGGGTAGCGTAGCGTCCGCCCAGCTGCAGGAGCTCGTCGTGGCTGCCGCGCTCAATGACGCGCCCGCGCTCCAGCACCACGATGTGGTCGGCCATCTTCACAGTGGAGAAACGGTGCGAGATGAGCAGCGTGGCCTTCTCCCGCGTCAGCTCATGGAAGCGCAGGTAGACGTCGTATTCCGCCTGGGCATCCAGCGCCGCCGTCGGCTCGTCCAGGATCAGGAGCTGCGCGCCGTGGCCGTCCGGGGCCGTGGCCCCATCAGCCGTCTCGGCATCCAAGGCGCGTACGTCGGCGCCGGCGCGGTCCCCGCGTTGACGCCACTCGTCTGGCGGGAGGCGCTCCGGGCCCATGCCATGCCCCTCGGGGCCGGTCGCGGGTGCACGTTGCCGACCGTCGCCTGTGTGCCCGTTGCCGGACCCGGCCGCCTCCCCTCCATCCTGGATGGGGTCGCCCCGTGTCCCGCTCGGCCCGTTCGAGCGTGTCCCAGCGCGCATGAAGGCCCGCGCCAGGGCGATCTTCTGCCACTCCCCGCCGGCGAGGTCCACGCCCTCCTCAACGCGCAGGCTGCGCGTGTTGGAGACCATCGCCCAGAACCGCCGCCCGAGGGTCGTGTCGTAGCCCTGGGGGAGCCGGGCGATGACGGCGTCTGCCCCGCTCCAGGCGGCGGCCGCCTGCACCGCCGGCAGGTCGTCCACTCGCTCCACCTGGCCAACACCTACGTTCTCCCGCGCCGTGAGGTGGTACCGCGAGTAGTCCTGGAAGATGACGCCGATCTGGCGGCGCCACTGATCGAGGTCATACTCGCGCAGGTCCACGCCGTCCACCAGGATCTGCCCCTCGGTCGGGTCGTAGAGGCGCGCCAGCAGCTTGACCAACGTCGTCTTCCCCGCCCCATTTTCACCCACCAGGGCCACCGCCTCGCCGGGGCGGATGGTGAAGCTCACGTCTTCCAGCACCAGACGCTCGGTCCCCGGATAACGGAAGGTGACATGCCGAAACTCGATGCCTTCCTGCAGAGGCACCGGCACCGGCCTGGCCTGCCCGGGCGGCGGCAGCGGCATGGTGGGCGGCAGCGCCAGAAACTCAAAGAGGTGGCTGGCGAACAGGTTGCTTTCGTACAGCCCCGCCAGGTAGGTGACCACGCCGGAGAGCCCGGTCTGCACCTGGTTGATTGCGCTGGCGTAGAGCGTGAGGCTGCCCGGCGTGATCCGCCCCAGCAGGGCCTCCAGCACCACGTAGGCGTAGGCGCCGGTGGACGCCAGCGCCGCCAGCGCCGCCAGCGCCGAGTTCCGGCGCCACTGGGCCACGTGCAACTGCTGGTGGCGCCGGCGGTAGGCATCAAAGAGGTCGAGATAACGGCCCAGGAAAAAGCCGGCCAGGCCGAAGATGCGGATCTCCTTCGCGTCGGTACTGCTGGTCAGCGCCTGCCGGAAGTAGTCCATGCGCCGCACCTCGGGGATCTCGCGGGACTGCACCGTCCAGTTCTCGTGCTGGTGGCGGAACTGGATGATCACGTGGGGCAGGGCCAGGCACACGACGGCCAGCGCCAGCAGGGGCTGAAAGCCAACGAGCACCCCCAGCATCGCCAGCAGCCCGACCGCGGCGCGGAGCAGCATCGTCATCTGCTGGAGCATCTGCAGGGGCCGGAACCCCGCCTCTTGCTGGGCGCGCTGCAGCAGGTCGTAGAACGTCGGGCTCTCGAAGAACGTGAGGTCGGCCAGCCCCGCGGCCTTGCGCAGGATACGGAGATTGATGTCCCGCGAGAGGTAGTCGCCTAGCTGCTGCTGCACCAGCCGGTTGGCCGGCTCCGCGGCCTGGCCGACGAGCGAGACGCCGGCCTGCAGCGCCAGCAGCCCCAGCACCGTCCCGATCAGTAGCTCCGGCAACGCGGCGCCGCTGCCGGCGGCCGCTCCCGCCGCCCCCGGCGCAATCGCCGCCACGGCGGCGTCCACGATCAGCTTGGTGATCCACACCTGCGCCAGGGGCACCAGCCCCTGCACCACGGTGAGGATCAACAGCACGGTGGCGTACCGCGGATGCGCCTCCCACACCAGGCGGAGCACCCGCGGCGTCCCGCCCAGCACGCGCGCCGCCTCCCAGGCTCGCGCGGCGAGGCGGCCCCACCTGCGGGGCAGCGCTGCCGGTCCGGGCGGTTCGAGCGCCTGCCCTGGTCCCGTTGATCCCGCCTGTCTCGGCGGGGCTGCCGTTGCTCCTGGTGCCATGGCTACGCCTCTGTGATGCCCCGCGCGTCAGAGCAGATGGGGCGTGACCGCGAGCGCCGCCACCAGGGCCTTTCGGCCGGCGATGGTGAGGCGGTATCGGTTGCGCTGGGGCATCTCTACCCAGCGCGCGGCGTAGAGCTCCCGCATGTGGTGGTAGAGGCTGCCCGTACTGAGCCCGCTGGCCTCGGCCAGCTCCGCCGCCGTCTTCTCGCCGCGCCAGAGCATCTGCATCAGCCGCAGCCGCGCCTCGTTACCCAGCGCCGCGTGCGCCCGCGCCACGTCTTGCAGCGCCTCGGGGGTCGCCTGCGGCCCCTCGGCGCCCGTGGCCGTTTCGCCTGCCCAGGTCAGCACGCGGCCGGACGGCTCCCGCAGGGCGCAGGCGAGGAAGAAGAGCGACGAGTGTTCCTTCGCCCGCACCTCGGCGTCAAGCTGACGGCCGACGGCCTGCGCCCGCACCGGATACTCCTGGTGGCCCGCGATCGGCCTCAGCTCCACCGCGCCGCCGACGGCCGCCTCCAGGCTCTCCACCCGTGCGCGCAGCTCGGCCAGCTCCCGCCGGACCGCATCCAGCGCACCATCCATAGCGACGTTTTCCAGTATTCCAGAATTCTGGTGCACTGCCAAGCGCAAGCTGAGTGCGACCGGTTGGCGAAACCAGATCTTCCGGACGCGCACGATCCAGTTCCGTCCCCATCTGAGAGCGGCCCAGGATGAGCGGTCCCTTAGTTCCGTCTCCCTTACTTAGGGAGAGGGTTAGGGTGAGGACCCCGCTGGTGAAGATCGGAGCTGGCGCCATCTGGAACGGGCGTGCGCCGGCGTCGCCCCGCACCAGGGCCCGTGCAACCGATAGAATGACAGCCGGCAGCGCGGATGGCCCTGCGGGGCCCCCGCGCAAATCTCCATGAGGGAGGAAGGGCGTGCGGGCATTCGCCTACTATGCCCCCCGCAGCCTTGCCGAGGCCGTCGGCATTTTGCAGCGCGAAGGCGACGGCGGCAAGGTGCTGGCCGGAGGGACGGACCTGTTGGTCCAGATCAAAGAGCGCGGCCTGGCCCCGCGCTACGTCGTGAGCCTGCGCGACGTCAGGGAACTGGCCACCATCTCCTATGACGAGAAGACCGGGCTGCGCATCGGCGCGGCGGCGAAGCTCAGCGACGTGGCCGCCCATCCGGTGGTCCAGGAACGGTACCCCATCCTGGTGGAGGGCGCTTCGCTGGTGGGGTCCCTCCAGATCCAGAACCTCGGCACCGTGGCCGGCAACCTCTGTAACGCGGCCCCTTCGGCCGACTGCGCCCCGCCGCTGGTGTGCCTGGACGCCTCCGTGCGCATCGCCGGCCCGCGGGGCGAACGCATCCTGCCCCTGACCGAGTTCTTCCTGGGTCCGGGCAGGACGGTCTTGCAGCCGGACGAGCTCGTGGCCGAGATCCTGGTGCCGCCACCGCCGCCCCGAAGCGGGGGGAGCTACGAGCGCTTCACGCCCCGCCAGGAGATGGATATCGCCGTCGTCGGCGTCGGCAGCTTCCTGCGCCTTGATGACGGGGATCGCTGCGCTGAGGCGCGCATCTGCCTCGGCGCCGTGGCCCCCACCCCCATCCGCGCCAGGTCGGCTGAGAGCGTGCTGGTGGGCCGGCAGATCACGGCCGAAGTCCTGGATCAGGCGGCCGAGGCGGCCCAGCAGGACGCCCGCCCGATCACCGACCAGCGGGGCACGGCCGAGTACCGGCGCCATCTGGTCAAGGTCCTTACCCGCCGCACCCTGACCGCCGCCTGGCAGCATGCGCGGGGCCTCGACCTGCGCTAGCGCCGCGCCCAGAACGCCTTTGACACCTGTGCCAGTACCGGAAGGACCAGTGAACTGTCGGCCGGCTACACGGACACCGCCGAGGGCGCATCAGGGGCGACGGCTGCCCGCCGAGCGCCGTGTGCGCCGAGAACTCCCAGTAGCAGGATTGAGCACTGAGCAGGGAGAACGACCGGCTGAGCGCCGTGGCCGGAGACCGGACGCCTGAGAAGCACGGACCAAAGACAAAGAACGAAGAACTGACACCTGAGCACTGAGAACCGAGAACTGCGAGCTGCAGACTGAGAACGGGGAGCGCTGAGAACCGATCATGGCCAAGCTAGTTGTGAGCTTTGAACTCAACGGGGTGCCGGTCGAGGTCCTGACCGAGCCCCACCGCACGCTGCTTGAAGTCCTGCGGGACACACTGGAGTACTATGGCACCAAGGAAGGCTGCGGCACGGGCGACTGCGGCGCCTGCACCGTGCTCCTGGATGGCCGGCCGATCACGTCCTGTCTGCTGCTGGCCCCCGAGGTGGAAGGGAGGAAGGTGACCACCGTTGAGGGTCTGGCCAGGGGCGGCCGGCTGCACCCCGTGCAGAAGGCCTTCATCGAGGCCGGCGGCCTGCAATGCGGGATCTGCACCCCCGGCATGATCATGTCTGCGGTCGCGCTCCTCGAGCGGAACCCCGCTCCGAGCGAGGCGGAGATCCGCTATGCCATCGCCGGCAATCTGTGCCGGTGTACGGGGTATGACAAGATCGTGCGCGCCGTCGAGGCGGCGGCAAGCCTGATGCGGGAGCCCAGGGACCACGCCGAGGCGGTGCGGTGATGGGGAGGTGGTGAACAAGTGGTGGTCGGGTGGTGATCAAGTGGTGATCAACTGGTGATCGACGACTACAACTTGATCACCACCTGATCACGAGGCGCGCAGCGCCTGGACAGCCACCTGATCACAGCCAGGCGTAGCCGAGCGCAGCATCACTTGATCACCACCTGATCACTACCGGTCTGCGACAATACATGCACTCACAGGGAGGTGAACCAATGGCCACCATTGAAGCGCCCGCCGGCAAGCCGGCTGAGACGCCCGCCGCGCCGGCGACCCCCCACCGGCTGGTCATCGGCCAGCGCGTGCCCAAGTTCGAGGGGGTGGAAAAGGTCACGGGCAAGGCCCAGTACGGCGCCGACCTGAGCCGTCCGGGCATGCTCTGGGGCAAGCTCCTGCCCAGTCCCCACGCCCACGCCATTATCAAGCGCATCGACACCAGCCGCGCGCGCGCCATCCCGGGGGTCTTTGCCGTCATCACCGGCGCCGACCTGCCGCAGATCGTGGCGGAGATCTCGCAGACCACCCCGGCCCCCGAGGAGTTCGACGTGCCCTCCCGCGGCAAGCAGATCCTGGCCTGGAAGAAGGTGGTCTTTCATGGCCAGCCCGTTGCGGCCGTGGCGGCCCTCACCCCCTCTCTCGCCGAGGAGGCGCTAGCGGCCATCGATGTGGAGTACGAGGTGCTCAAGCCGGTGGTCGACGTGCTAGAGGCGATGCAGCCGGACGCGCCCCTGATCCACGACAACGTCTTCACGGAGACGTTCGCGGGCAAGGCCCAGACGCCAAGCAACGTCTGCAAGCTGACCGAGCTCAGCCGCGGCGACGTGGACCAGGGCTTTGCCGAGGCGGACGTGGTGGTGGAGGAGACGTTCCGCACGGCCATGGTCCACCAGGGGTACATCGAGCCCCAGGCCACGCTGGCTGAGTATGGCCCAGACGGGCGGTTTACCATCTGGACCTCGACACAGGGGCAGTTCGGCGTCCGCGGAGGTGTCTCCGGCTTCCTCAAGATCCCGCCGCGGCGGGTGCGCGTCGTGGCCATGGAGATCGGCGGCGGCTTCGGCGCCAAGGGCGCTCAGACGCTGGAGCCCATCTGCGCCGTGCTCTCATACGTCACCGGCCGGCCGGTGAAGATGCAGCTCACGCGCTCGGAGGTCCTGCGGGCCACCCGCCCCGCGCCCGACGCCGTGCTGTATGTCAAGCTCGGGGCCAGGAGGGACGGCACCCTGACCGCGGCCCGTGCCCGCTTTATCTGGGACGTGGGCGCCTATCCAGGCGGCGGCTCCACGGGCGGGATCAATACCGGCTTTGGCCCCTGGCGGATCCCCAACTTCTACATCGAGGGCTACGATGTGCTCACCAACCGGCCCAGTATCGGCGCCTACCGCGCCCCCAACGGGCCCCAGGGCGCCTTCGCCGTCGAGACGGCGCTGAATATGCTGGCCGAGAAGCTGGGCATCAGCCCGCTTGAGCTGCGCCTCAAGAATGCCGTCGTGGAGGGCGACCGCAACCCGTCTGACGTGCCGTACCCGCGGATCGGGCTGGTCCAGACCCTGGAGGCGATCCAGCGCCACCCGTGCTGGACCGAGCCGGTGCCGCCAGCGTCGCGTCCCGGCTGGGTGCGTGGGCGCGGGCTGGCCTGTGGTCTGTGGGGCGGGGGCGTTGGCACATCCACGGCGCACGTCAACATCAACGAAGACGGCTCGGCCACCGTCGTCACCGGCGCGGTCGATCTGTCCGGCACGCGGACGACCATGGCCCAGATCGCAGCCGAGGAGCTCCAGATCCCGTACGAGCGGGTGAACGTCGTCCAGCCGGATACGGACGCCGCCCCGTTCAACAATCCCACCGGTGGCAGCCGCATCACGTACAGCCTCGGCACGGCGGTGCATCGCGCTGCCGTCGATGCGCGGACCAAGCTCAAGCAGCGGGCGGCGCAGCTGCTCAAGGTGCCGCCGGATGAGGTGGAATACCGCCAGGGCAAGTTCTGGGTCCGCTCCGACCCCGAGAGCAGCCTGACCCTGGCGCAGGTGGCCCGCGCCTCCATCGGCTCCGGCGAGGGCCCCGTCATCGGCACTGGTGAGGTCACGCACCTGCTCCGCGCCCCCGCCTTTGCCACCCAGGTGCTGGAGGTGGAGGTGGATCAGGAGACGGGGCTGGTGCAGGTGGTCAAGGCCACGGCGGCCCAGGACGTGGGCTGCGCCATCAACCCCACTGCCTGCGAGGGCCAGATCCAGGGCGGCGTCGCCCAGGGGATTGGCTGGGCCCTGACGGAAGAGTACGTCTACGATGAGCAGGGCCGGCTGCGTAACCCCAGCCTGCTCGACTACCGCATGCCCACGGCCCTGGACGTGCCGAACATCGAGTGCATCCTGGTTGAGGTGCCCGCAGCCGACGGGCCGTACGGCGTGCGCGGCACCGGCGAGGTGCCGATTGTGCCGGCGCCGGCGGCGATCGCCGCGGCGGTCCATGACGCTGTCGGGGGCTGGGTCACTGAGCTACCCATTACCGGCGAGCGCGTGCTCAAGGCGATGGCCGGTGCCGGCAAGGCCAAGGGCATCCCCGCCACCGTCGCGGGCGCGCCATCGGCCGTGAGCGACGCGCGGCGCGCCGTGCTCAGCGCGCAGCGTGTCGCCACGACGGCGCCTGCTCCGGCCCCTGGCACCGGTGCCGAGAAGCTGGCCACCGAGCGGGAGGACTACTGCGCCGAGGACGACGTGGAGGAGGCTCCCGCCGGCTCGCAGGCCGGTCGGCCGGCCAAGCCGCAGAGCGGCGGCGCTCCGACCAGGGCCACGCCTGAGATCAAGCTTGCCACGGAGGCCGAAGACTACTGCGCTGAAGACGACGTCGCCGAGCCAGAAAAATAGCAGGCTCGCCCTGCGCCGGAAACGGACCTCCCGTCCGCGTCCCGTCGCCCGCAACGGATCTCGCCATCGGGTCACGCCGCCGCCAACGGTGGCGAGGTTTGCCTGCACGCCTGCCGGCATCCGTCCAACGTTTGCTCTCCCAAGGGGAGAGGGCCAGGGTGAGGGCCCCGCCTAACGCTCCCTCTCCCTGGGGGAGAGGGCCAGGGTACGGGCTCTGCTGGCAAAGCACTAACCATGTCCCTCCGCGGCTCCGGCTGAGGACATAAAGGCTGAGGGTGACCCAGGCATCCGGGCTATGCTTTGATGGTGGCTTGGCGATGCCGCGTGCGCGCTGCCATTGGGCCATGCTCGCTCGCACCCGCGACGCGCTCAGGGAGGCGTCGCCGGCGGCGTATGTCCTGGCGCAGGCGCACCGCGGCGAGTACTTTGCCGGTGGCGTGGCGCCGGACGCGCTGCGCCTCTTCGGCGGCGCCGACAAATTCAGCACCCATTTCTACGACGACGAGCGTCCCGAGACGTGGGAGCAGGTAGTGGAGACCATCCGGCGCCTCCATCCGCCGGTGGCCCGGCCGGGCGAACTTCCCGCGGCGTCGCGCGCCTGGATGCTCGGCTACCTGTCTCACGTCCTAACGGACATCGCCTACTGGCGCCACGTGCTCGCTCACCTGCCCCGCTTCCCCGAGCAGCCCGAACTGCATCACGGCGCCTGGATCCTGGCCGACCAGGTCGCGCGGCCTCCCGCAGACGAGCGGGCGGTGGACGCCGAAGCCGTCTCCTTTGCTGCCGCGCCGCCCTGGGTCCGCGAGGCGCCCGTGCGCCAGATGCTGGCGCGCCTCACCGGGCGCATCCTGCTGCCCGATGACACCTGGCCGGCAGAGGTGGCCTATTACCGCAGCCGGCCGGACGCCGCGGGCAGGACCGACGAGGAGTTACTGGCCACCTACCGGCCCCAGTGGGAGGCCGCCCTGGAGGCGGCCAGGGCCGCCATTCCCCCCGGCGCCTGGGCCGCCTTCCAGCAGGAAGCGGTCGACGGCGCCGTGCGCGCCGTCCTGGCCTACCTGGACGGCGCCTGAGCCCGCCGGCCCATTCCCCACAGGGCGGGCTGCCGCCAGCCGCGACCTATGGCGGAGCCCTCACCCTCGCCCTCTCCCAAAGGGAGAGGGAACTCCTCGCTGGCCATGGCCCTCGTTCCTCGTCGCGGTGTCGAAGACGCGGCGGGGCCAAGCCCCACAGCCGCGGCCATCGTTCCCCCTCTCCGTGTCGGAGAGGGGACGGCGCGCCCAGCCCCACAGCCGCGGCCATCGTTCCCCCTCTCCGACACGGAGAGGGGGCCAGGGGGT